>BAXO01000092.1 GCA_001310555.1 Bacillus sp. JCM 19058 | reverse complement strand
AAAGAATCAAGCCTTTACGCTTGATTCTTTTTTTTGCCTTTTTTTATTTTTCTTCCCTTCAATTACAGTGAAGTTATGCTCTCTTTTCTTTTTCGGGGGAGAGCTTTTATGTGCGGCGTGTTTATTTGCTTGTCTCGGATTTCGTTTAGAGGGGGCCTGCTGCAAGCTAGAGCTGTTAGCTTTCACCGTACTCGTCTGCTTTGCTCTTCTTAATTGAGATCGCGATGGTCCTTGTCTTTTCGGGAAAAGAGGTACCCCGTAACGGTTAGACATAAACCAGCGAAAAAGGAGAAATAAGAGCGCTCCTATTAATACAATTAATAAAAATCGTCTCAATAAGCCGACAGGGTTAAAAATCAGTTGATAGCCTAAACCGATGCAGGCAAACAAAAGGATCGCAAGGATGATCATTTGAATCGCTCGGCGCATACATTCCACCTCCATCAAGTTGAAATCACTTAGACAATTTCCGGTTTGCCCTCCATGTCTTTTACATAAGCGTCTTCTCGGCGAAGCATTTCTTCAAAAGAGGCAATAGCGACTTCGACCTGGTCATCCTTGGGCTCCTTCGTTGTTAGAAGCTGCAAAGAAAGACCCGGGTACCCGAACCATTTCAGTATAGGAATATCGCGTACCTTATTGGTTAACTGCAATATTTCATAAGAAATTCCGAGGACGACAGGCAATAACAAAAGACGGTGTATAATTCTTTCCCAAATCGTATCGAACGGAACCATAATGTAGACAAAGACACCAATAATCACAGTAAACAAGATAAAGCTACTACCACAGCGATAATGGAGTCGAGATTGTCCTTGAACGTTAGCGACAGTCAACGGGAGCCCGCGCTCGTAGGCATTTATAACTTTATGTTCAGCTCCGTGAAATTGGAAGACTCGACGAATGAACGGTGTTAATGAGATAACGTATAAATAAGCTAGTAAAAGGATGAGCTTGATTAAGCCTTCAAGCAGGTTCTGCGCGATATGACCAGGAAATATAAAACGTAAGCTTTCCGCAATTAAGGCTGGCACGGCAGTAAAGACAAGCTTTCCAAAAAGGAAGGTAAGCACGCCGATGACGGCAACGCCTAGGAACATCGTCAGCTTCGACGATTTTTCGGCTGGGACAATCTGATCATCATCCTTCGGGTCGACATCATAACGGTCTGTAGAGAAGTTTAAATGTCTCGTACCGATGCTGCTTGCTTCAACGATTCCGACGACTCCGCGGATGAAGGGAATTTTTTTCAAGCGCTGAATCAAGGTTTGATTTTTTTTAACTTCGAAGGTATCGTAGGAACCATCGTTTCTTCTGATCGTTGTAACGGTTGTATGCTTGCCGCCGAACATAACTCCTTCGACGACAGCCTGACCTCCATATACAGGCTTTGTTTGTTTGGACATGCTGACACCAACCTATCTACTGCATTTTAAAAGAACTCTATCTTCCACTGTATGGAAGAGGGGAGGCTCCGAGTTAGCGGAAACCAGACTTTTCTTTTACGTTTTTATTCAGGCCTTAATGATAAGGGATAAGACGACGCTGATGCTTTGTCCAGTTAAGGTCAAATCACTTCGGTTCCCTAAAGGCTTCAGCCTGTTGAAGCGAATTCATTCAGGATGTGTTTGAAACATTGATTTTTCTTGCTGTTTCGAACAATGTCTTACTATATATATTACACGATTTTCGAGAAATCTTCTATCAATATCAGCTACGGACAGATTTTTCTTAAGGAGCCCGTTGTAAAAATTAGTCAGACGTCACACTAATCCTGCGATTTTGGTGCTCTTTGATGCAGCTTTTCGTCCTAGCGAATGTAATCTTGACAGTGTAATGGGGAATGCTGTTAAGGTGGAGGTGTGATTATTGAAAAAGGACCAGCGAAAACAGCTTCAAATGGAACAGCAAATGTCATTTCGTACCAAGGTAGTGCTTATCGGCCTTTTCGGTGGATTGTTTTGGTCACTGCTCTGGTACGGTGCGTTTTACTTTAACTTTACAAGGGTCGGGCCAGCATTGATCTTAATGCCCTGGTCTCTTGGTGAGTGGAAGGACACGGTATTAGGCCAGTGGGTCGGTATTTTGGTCATAGCCATTCTTTCCATAGGGGTTGCTTTTGTGTATAAGCTTTGCTTTCAAAAATTAAAAAGTATGTGGATTGGTGCAGGGTACGGACTTTTATTATGGATCCTCGTTTTTTATATCCTGAATCCGCTTTTTCCGGGGCTGAAGCAAGTCCACCATTTAGACTCGAATACAATCGTCACATCACTTTGTCTATTCGTGCTCTATGGTTTGTTTATCGGGTATTCGATTTCGTTTGAACATGCGGAACAGGAGCACGATAAAAGAAAGTCGCAATCCGAACAGGCTCCGAATTAGTTTTTGTAACAATATGACCATCAAACGATTATTGGCGCATGCTATTCTAAAAATAATGAATGGAGGGAGTATGATGACTCAGGTAGGAATTACACTTCTGTTACTATTCGCAACGGTGATCGCTGATATTTGGTACATAGATCAAGATGGAAAACGCTGGGGCTGGTTCACAAAATGGTCAAAACCAGTGAAAGTAGCAGTGTTTACTAGCTTTGGGGTCATAGTACTAAGCTTCTATCTCATGATTAGCTGGTAATATTTGACGTAGACCGGCTGAAAAGCCTCGCTTGTTCCTTTGTTGTCTAGAAAATAAGCGAGGCTTTTACCAATATGGTACATTTGTCGGTGACGTCTATGGTGAAGCACCTGGCTTTAAGCTCAACTTTGGTACAGTCGATGGAAACATCTCCTTTGCAAGCCAAGATCTACACGATTCTGCTGAATTTACAGACGGTAGCACTGTAACAGGTGAAATCGAAGTAGAAGAATAAGCATCAGCAACCCTGCGAGCCTGTGGACGGATCCATTCCACAGGCTTTTTCTGGTGTTTTTGAAGTCTGGCAAGAAAAATAGGCTCTATACTAAATCTGGTGGTGGGGATTCATCCATTAGGGGTTTAACTAGGGGAGAAAAAGAAAGAAAAAAAAGATACACCCATCCCTCTCTCTGCTACTCTAAAGATGCGACTCAAAAGAGACAAGGAGAGGGAAAAGATAGCAAGCACATAGGCTAGGGATAAAAGATACGCATGTGGATCTATGGGATTCAGGTGAAAGTGAGAACGGCTATTGGTTTGAATTCCATACGAGGGTGAGAAGGCAAACGTGTGGGAAGTGTAAGCATCGGACCAAACATAGCTATCGGAGCCAAGACGTTCAAGGACCGCGGATGAATGGGAAAGCGGTCACTCTGGTGGTGAAAAAGCGAAGATATCAATGGGGGTGCTGTGGGCATACGTTTTATGAGCGGTTGTCGTTCGTGGAACGGTATCAACGTCATACGGTGAATGTGGCTCAGGACGCGTTCACGCTTTGTTCGGAGATGTCGTTTACCCAAGCGACACGGTTGAGTGGCCTCCATCCGAATCGCCTTCTCCGGCTGTTTGATCAGCGGGAGATGTCGGTCCAAAAAGTGTTGCCACGAGCGATAGCGCTTGATGAGTTTAAAGGGGATGCGGGTGGCCAGAAGTTCCAAACGATTCTCGTAGATGTGGAAAAACGTGAAATCATCGATGTCCTGCCGGATCGGCGAGTCGAAACAATCGAGAACTATTTAGAGGCTGTGATACAAGCCAAGTCCAAATCGTTGTGATGGATGTAGCCAAGGGGTTTAAAGAAGAGGTGCGGAGGCAACTAGGGAACCCCTGAGCCTTTAATTGTTCAAAATGAGGAGCTAGACAGCGCGTGTCGGTCGGATTTTGATGAACAGAATAACCAAGAATGAATTGGTTTTGAGTCCTCAACTCAAGGCAGGTTACAACTGGCAAGTTTAAACGATTTGGCGGTTTTTTGCGCACTTTTTCCACTTTTTTTAGAGAAAGCAAAAAGGGGCTGTCAAAGAGAGTATGGATTGGAATATTTTGCACCACAACAATTGACAGAGAGCCGAAAAATAGAGAAACTGATAAGAAAAAGTAAATTCTGACAAGAATAGAGAGGAGAGAGACAAGAATCTGCACCACTGATGAGAACCAAACAAGAAAAATTAGCATACTGACAAGAATAATCATGAAGTAGACAAAATTAAATAGAAAATCGACAAGAATCGTTTACGATTATTTACTCAGCTTTCAAATAAGAATGTGATATAGTGAGAAATAAATTGCAAAAATAACAAAGTACTTGCTCGCAAATTAATGGGAGGGGTTAATTTTGAGAGCTATTTTAGTGGATGATGAAGAACGGGCACTCGATTATTTAGAGCATCTTTTACATTCGATCAGTGACGTGACGATAATTGGTAAATACTCAAATCCGCTTGAAGCGAAAGAACATATAGGCAATACAGAGGTTGACGTTGTTTTTTTTAGATATTAATTTGCCGGGCGTAAGTGGATTAGAGTTGGCTGAACAGTTACTAGAAAGTAAACCCGATGTCACGATTGTATTTGTGACAGCCTATGATCAATATGCGTTACAGGCCTTTGAATATAATGCGATCGATTATCTAGTGAAACCAGTGAACGCTCAACGTTTACAGAAAACAGTCGACAGGCTGAAAGCGAAAATCTCTTTGCCTCATCCATCTGTGCAGAAGGAAGTGAAAGCCCAGGTATTATCAATGAATGTCTGTCTGAGCTTGTCATTTCAAACAGAAGAGCGGAACACATTGTCGATTGCTTGGCGGACATCAAAAGCGCAAGAGCTCTTCTTGTATTTAATTCATCGGCGTGGTCAGCTTGTTAATAAATCATATTTGATCGACTTATTATGGCAGGATCTGAAGCCGGAACGAGCATTTTCTCAACTGTATACATCGATTTATCATATAAGAAAAACATTAAATCAATTTTCCGATCATTTCAAAATTACTAACTTAAAGGATGGATACATACTATCGACTTCTAATGTTATCATCGATATCGAGGAGTGGGAAAGGGAACTTTTGCAGCTGACGCCGTTATCAACGAAGACGATTGACGCTTATATTAAAACCATGAATCGATATAAAGGGCCTTACTTACACGAATATAATTATTGGTGGGCGGAACATGATCAGTATCGTCTGGAACAGCTATGGCTCGATCACGCCTTTAAGATCGCAAATTATTTTCACGCTCACGCTCAATTACTGGAAGCAAAGCATGGTACGAAAAGATTGTAAATATGCATCAGGAACAAGAAGGTGCACATTATGCGTTAATGAAGATTTATGCAGATGAAGGGAATCAAGTTTCTGTTCAAAAGCAATATCGTACGTTATGTCAAGTGCTTGATGAAGAAGTGGGAATGACGCCTAGAGCCGAAATTACCAGCTGGTATAATAGCTGGCAAAAATTGAATAAACAACGAATCATTCCTAAAAACAGCCTGTAGGTATATATAACCTGCAGACTGTTTTTTGGTGTGCCCGGCATGGGTGGATAACTAGGCGGTGAAAGTCCGCTACAGACTTGGCAATAGGAACTGTTAGCCTAAGGCAAGAGTGTCTGGGGTGAGCTAGAATTTGAAGGAAGCCGGCGGCAAAATCCTGAGCCGACGAACAGAAACTGCATAGAAGCCGACCAGAGACGGATAAGTTTGCCAAACCAAACGAAGTCCAATACTGCCTGAATCTCTTGCGGTAAATGTAGCGGCGAGATGGGAGGAAAGTCATCACTCTTACCCGGGGAGGTCTTACCAGGTTCCCGACAAGAAAGAAGGCATTTCCCACAGGAACAACCGAAACAGAGATGCTTGGGTAAATGGTAAGAAGTCAGCAGAAGCCATAGTAGTTCAAATGGACATTCTACATCGAGCGATTACCAATGATATTTAACACAAATAGGCTCAATAGTCTAGCCCAAACATACAAGAAAGCACACACTCAAGTTCATTGAACCGCCGTATACGGACCTGTTCGTACGGTGGTGTGAGAGGTCGGCGCGTTACTCGTGCCTCCTACTCGATTCCCAATGCAAGCGTTCATCAAATGTTCATTGAATGAAGCTTCCCTTTATGAATTGTATACATAGAAGGATCCAGTACCAAATGAACAGATCTCCAGAAGAAACAGATGTATTTCAAAATGTGGCTTTGTCTAAAATTGCTTCTACATGTAAGGAACTTCGACATCTAAAAGATCTTCGACTAAGTCCTGGTGTGGCCTGTGTCAAACGCCGAAGCCAACTCGGATCGGCTTTATGACAGGACGCCGCATATTAGTCGCTCCTCACTCTTTTTCTGCCCCTTTTTGACATGAATTTCCATACTAATTTCTTAGTTTTATTAAGGTCAATATACCTAATTTAGTGGATTTACGCCTTGAATCGAGTAAAAGTCCTGTAAATCATCAATTTGTAAAGAATTTGTAGAGTTTCTCCCACTATAGTAATGGATAGGCTAATCAGCTTCAACTGTTTTATTAATGTAAGATACTACTTTTGATTCATATTTACGGGAATTTGAGACGGAAGTATCACGAGACCCTGTCAGCGCGTTAGAGAGAAATCGTGCTGTCGTCATTTGGCATACAATCTATTTTTAGAAAAAAAGGGGGACGAAAGGGGGAGGAACGTATTAAAACAGACAAGTGATTGAGAGTAAGTGGAGACGAAACGGCTAAAGGGAGGAACATTCATGAATTATTTTCTAAAAGGAAAGAGGAGTTTATATTTTAAGTTTTTCGCTGTTTTTATTTTACTATTCTCTTCTTTCCTACCAAGCTTTACATATGGAGTAGCATATGCAGAAGCCAATTATGAGGATTCTGTAAATGGTGATGAAAACGGCTCGACCCGTAATGAGAGAGAAGGAAGGGAATATGATAGAGCGAATATCGATAAAAGAGTAACGTGGTCTGGTGAAAATCCAGGTGAATATTTTATTGATTTAACCGTTGAAGGAAAAACTGCACCTTCGGAAGAAACGACGGATATCGTGCTTGTTTATGACAACTCGAATAGTATGGCCACTAATAATCGAGTTGGTATTGCAAGAGAAGCTACCATAGACTTTGTGAATGGACTTTTGGGAGAAATGGATAACTTTCAAATGGGTCTAATCACGTATGGTACGGCAGTCTTTGATGGCAGATCTAATCCCGCTTATCAGGGTAACATGGAAGATATGTCATATAAAGGACTGACTAGTAACCCTGCAAATATAACTGATCTATTACCTTCCAATGTACCAAATAATAGAGGAGTAGGTAATAACGGTGGTACATTTACACAAGATGCTTTAAGAGAAGCTGGAAATGTTTTAGCCAGCAGTACCAATGATAATAAAATTATTGTCACTATAACGGACGGTGTCCCTACTTTGAGTTACAGTTCTCAAGGGAACGTTCAAGGTAATGGAACTAACTTTTACCTTTCAGGAAGAAACGGACCCAATCATGGTAGCCCGACTATAAATGAAGCAAATCAACTGAAAGAATCTTATGAGCTATACACAATTGCGGTCGAAATGTCTGGGGATGCTAACGCCACTGAAGCACAAGCGCGAGAGGTAGTAGAAGGTATTTCTTCATCCTCTGATCATACTTATTTTGCTTCTGCAGTTGAAGAAATAGTAGACCATTTAAATGATATTTCTAGAAACTTAACTCAGTCAGTCGTTGATGGCTCCGTTGTAGACCCAATGGGAGAAATGTTCAACTTAAAAGGTGCGGATAATTTCGTAGCTGCATCAGATGCAAATCTTTCAGATGGAAACTACTTTTTAAATGCATCCAACCCTGCTCTATTAGAAGGTGTAACAGTTTTAACCGATGGGCAAACAATTAATATAAATGGTTTGAACTTAGGGGCAGGCGATGAAGTAACCTTGCGTTATAAAGTTCAAATTGATACAGATAACGAAAATTTCGAAGTAGATAAGCTTTATCGAACAAATGGTGAAACAACCTTAACGCCAAGAAGTCTCATCCAGAAGAAAAGAATACATTCCCAGAACCGGGAGCTTCTGCAACTGGAATTACGGCTTCTGGTGAAAAGACATGGCAGGATAACAATTTGGTCAATCTAAGACCAGATGATATTGAAATAAAACTAATGCGAGATATTGGTGGGACTCCGGTGGAGGTTGACAGTGCAACGGTAACCCCAAATGAGGATGGGACCTGGACATATGAGTTTCCTAATCAAATTAAGTTTGATAGCCAAGGAAACAATATTGATTACTATGTAGTAGAAGAAGAGGTTCCAGGCTATGAAACAGAATATGGCGATAACAGACTCGATATTACAAATATCTTAATCTCTAATCCTGAAATTAGTTTAGAGAAAAATGCGAGTAGAGATGACCTTATAGCCGGTGAAAAGATAGAATATACATTTACCGTTGTAAATACAGGGAATCAAGAACTTCATGATGTTCAGATTGAAGATACATTAGAAAACATTAGTGATATTGAATACCTAACGATTAATGGTGAACCAATAACAAATAGTGATTCAATTACATTACAACCAGGCGATGTATTAGTTGCTACAGCAACTTATACGATTACACAAGCCGATGTTGACAGTGGACAAGTGGAAAACTTTGCAACGGTTACTGGTACTTCTCCAACTGATGAAGAAGTAACTGATGACGACGAAGCAAAAGTTCCACAAGAATTGAATCCAGAAATTTCGCTTGTGAAAACAAGTAACTTAGAAGAAATTTCTGAAGTGGGGCAGGAAATAATCTATTCATTTGAAGTTGAAAACACAGGAAACGTGACTTTGAATGATATCGAATTAACGGATCCAATGCTAGGTGGTGCAATTGAACTTGAAACGAATACATTAGCGCCTGGCGAATCAACTACTGGAACAGCTACGTATGAAGTTACTCAAGAAGATCTGAATAATGGCGGCATTGAAAATACAGCTGTCGTTACAGCAGAAGATCCAAAAGAGACACCAGTAGAAGATGAGGATAATGATACGCTACGAGGAAATCAAGCTCCAGATATTTCATTAGTAAAAGTTGCAGATCGTGATGATTTAGTTGCAGGAGAAGATATTAACTATAGATTTACTGCAACAAACACAGGGAATGTGACATTAACAGATGTGACAATTGAAGATGTGTTAGAAGGTATTAGTGACACACGTTATGTAACGATCAATGGTGAAAGCATAGACGACCCGGAATCAATAACGCTTGAACCAGATGACGTATTGGTCGCTGAAGCAAGCTATACTATCACTCAGGAAGACGTTGATACTGGTCAAGTTGTGAACCATGCAACCGTAACGGGTTATGATCCGAATGAGGAACCTGTAACAGATGATGATAGAGAGTTTGTGCCTCATGAGCCAAATGCGGATATCAGCTTGGAGAAAACAAGTAACGTAGAAGAAGTGACAGAAGCTGGTCAAGTTATTGAGTATACCTTTACTGTGACAAACACCGGCGATGTAACGCTAACGGACATAGTTGTAGAAGATCCAATGATTGATGCAGACATTGATTTAGAGACAACGACACTAGCACCAGGCGAAACAACAACGGGAACCGCGGAATATACAGTAACAGAAGCAGATCTTGAAAATGGAAATGTCACCAACGTAGCGACAGTTACAGGAAATCCTCCAAATCCAGAGGATGAACCACCTACCGAAGAAGATGAGAATATCGTCCCTGTCGGAAGCATTAACCTTGTGAAAACAAGTGATGTAGATGCAATCACAGAAGTAGGACAGGAAGTAACGTATACGTTTGAAGTAACAAATACTGGTGAAGTAACCTTAGATAATGTTGTAGTCACTGATCCAATGATTGAAGCTGAGATTGAACTTGAAACAACAACATTGGAACCAGGAGAATCGACTACTGGAACAGCTGTATATGTAGTAACGCAAGAAGATATTGATAATGAAGGAATTACAAATACAGCGACATCGACCGGAAATACACCTGAAGATACACCAGTGGAAGATGAAGATACGGATAATCTAGGTAAAGCAAGCATCAACCTTGTGAAAACAAGTAATGTAGAAGAAATTACAGAAGTAGGGCAAGGAGTAACGTACACGTTTGAAGTAACAAATACAGGCGATGTTACGTTAGAAAATGTACAAGTCAATGACCCGATGCTGGGTGGGGAAATCACACTTAATGAAACAACATTAGCACCAGGAGAATCGACTATAGGAACAGCTGTATATATTGTAACACAAGCTGATTTAAATAATGGCGGAGTTACAAATACAGCAACAACAACAGGAGAAACACCTGAAGGAACAACTGTAGATGACGAAGATGACGATGAATTACCTGCAACGCAAAACCCAGATATTTCATTAGTAAAAGAGGCTGATCCAGAAGAGCTTGTAGCAGGTGACGAAATAACATATACCTTTACTGTAACAAATACTGGAAATGTCACTTTACACAATGTTCAAATTACAGATCCTTTGGAAGGCTTAAGTGATATTCGTTATCTAACGATTAACGGAGAGTCCATCGAAGAAATAGGTATGTCCCCTGCCTGGGCTGTATCAAAAGCGTTAATACCAAGCTTGGCGATGGAGAATCAATCGTTGATTTCACTAAATCCTGGAGACGAACTAGTTGCGGAAGCAACCTATACTGTCACACAAGAAGATGTTGATCGTGGCGTATTAGAAAATACGGCAACAGTAGAAGGAACTTCATCAAATGATGAAACAGTAACGGATGAAGATGATGTTGTTATTGAACAGGATGCAAATCCAGCAATTAGCTTGGAGAAAACAAGCGATGTCGAAGAAGTGACAGAAGCTGGTCAAGTTATTGAGTATACCTTTACCGTGACAAACACCGGAAATGTAACGCTGACAGATATTGAGTTAGACGATCCGATGCTAGGTGGAAATATTGAATTAGATACTATCACTCTAGCACCAGGCGAAACCACGACAGGAACTGCGGAGTACACTGTCACGCAAGAAGATCTAAACAGTGAAGAAATTGTCAACGTAGCGACTGTAGAAGGAACGCCACCAGGTTATGACCCAGAAGATCCGGATAGTTCTGAGAGGCCTCGTGATGAGGATGAGAACAGAGTTCCAACAGAACAAGAACCAGCCATTTCGTTAGTGAAGGAAGCGGATCGAAATGATCTTGTGACAGATGAAGAGATCATATATACCTTCACGGCAACGAACACCGGCAATGTGACATTAACGGATGTGACCATCGAAGATGTGTTAGAAGGCATCAGCGAAGTACGTTATCTGACCGTTAACGGCGAAGAGCTAGAAGATGCAGACTCGATCACATTGGAGCCAGGTGATGTTCTAGTTGCGGAAGCGACGTACACCATCACTCAGGAAGACGTAGATACTGGGCAAGTTGCGAACCAGGCAACGGTAACAGGAACTACGCCGAACGAAGACTCTGTGACCGATGATGATGAAGCATTAGTGCCACAAGATCCAAATCCGAGTCTGAAACTTGAAAAGACGAGTGATAAAGAAGAAATCTCAGAAGCAGGAGAAGCCATCACGTATACGTTTGTCGTAACGAATACAGGAAACATCACGTTAACTGATGTCCAAGTAGATGACCCGATGCTAGCAGAGTTAGGCATTGATATTGAACTTGAGGAAACGACTTTAGCACCTGGGGAATCAACGACAGGCAGCGCTGTGTATACCGTGACTCAAGAAGATATCGATAATGGCTCTGTTACAAACGTGGCTACATCGACTGGAACTCCTCTAGGTTACGACCCAGAGGATCCGGAAAAACCAGAGAAACCGACAAGTCCACCGGACGAAGTAGAGGTACCAGTGAAGGAAAACCTAGGAATTTCGTTGGTGAAAGAAGCCGATCGTGATGACCTAGTAGTAGGAGAAGAGATTCTCTACACATTTACTGCAACAAACACCGGAAACGTGACACTAACCGATGTGAACGTGGTCGATGTACTAGAAGGTATTAGCGAAATCCGCTATCTCACCATCAACGGGGAAGAGCTCGGCGAAGTCGAATCAATTACTCTTGCACCAGGTGACGTACTCGTCGCAGCGGCAAGCTACACGATTATACAAGCGGACGTGGACAATGGTGTGGTCGAGAATCATGCGACTGTTACAGGAACTTCACCAAATGGTAAAAAAGTAACGGATGAGGATAAAGCCGTCGTACTGCAAGAGACAGACAGCAGCATCACCCTTGTCAAAACAAGTGATGTTGAGGAAATCACTGAGGTTGGTCAGAAAGTAACCTATACATTCAAAGTGAAAAACACAGGGAATGTGACGTTGACTAATGTTTCAGTTGATGACCCAATGCTCGGAGGTGCAATTGAGCTAGAGGAAACCACCCTTGCGCCTGGTGAGCAAACGACAGGAACGGCTGTATATGAAGTAACACAAGCGGATCTTGAAAAAGACGGTATCCTTAATGTAGCAACAGCTACGGGTCATACACCTGAGGATGATCCGGTTAAGGATGAAGACGAGGATTGGACGCCGTCTAATCATGAAAAACCAGAAGAAGAACCGAAAGAAGAGCCAAAAGAGGAACAACCGAAGGAAGAACCAAAAGAAGATGAACCAACTGGCGATAAGCTAGTTCAAACAGCAAATAATATTCTTGGTTATAGTTTGCTAGGTCTATTGTTGCTTGCTGTAGGAATTTTTGCTCTAGTCTATTCAAGAAAGAGAAGATTAGGTTCGTAAGGTGATTGTCAGGCTACCTAAAAATTTCTTTTAGGTAGCCTGTTTTGTGACTATACTAGTGATCATAGAGGTGATTGCGCGATGCTTCGGTATATTGGCTATCTACTAACGATTGGAGGTCTTGCTTTTTTTAGGCTATGTAGGCTATTTATTGTATGATTTCTACTACGGAAGTAACTATGAAATAGCCAGAGCAGAAGAATATCTGGCTGAATATGGACACCTTAGTAGTGAATTGAAAGATGATCTGTTTATGGGGCGGGACGACTTTGCAGTAGAGTTTGGAGAAGCTTATGCAACCATTGAGATTCCTGTGATCGATTTAAAGTTACCGATTATATACGGTACCGAAATGGAGCATTTGCGGCATGGGATAGGTCATGATCCATCGACATGGTTCCCGGGTGATGGTAATCAGATTTTCTTATCTGGGCATAATGACTCAGCCTTTTTACAGATTGGGAAATTAGAAAAAGGCGATACCATCGTAATTCGGACCGCATATGGAAAATATGAATATGAAGTTGATTATACTGAAATTGGAGACGAAACGGAAACGTGGCGGGTGGGAGAGACCGAGGAGGAGACATTGGTCTTGATGACGTGCTATCCGTTCTTTTCGCTGACTAGGCCCTCAGAGAGGTACTTTGTCTATGCAGCGCCAGTTGAGTAGACTATCACACCATTTATTAGAAAGGAGCAACAGGTAGAACTGTTGAACACAAGCTGTCATGTCTACTAAACGATTGTTCTTGAGTGTGTCTGTCTTCCTCATCATTCTAACAGGATTCAGGTTATTCTGGCTGCATTCGACTATGATTCCTGAGCATCCAGAGGCTGTTGACGGTATCCTAGATTTGCGAGGCTGGGAGCCGATCATGGATCACCCAGTTTCACTGGATGGGGAATGGGAATTCTTTCCGGACGTCTTTCTATTAGAGGAGCCTCCTCTCACACTAGGTAATGAGGGTGGTGTGATGCTGGACGTTCCCTCCAATTGGTCGAGTGCGATGACGGATTCTTCACCCATCGGCTATGGCTCGTACCGGCTGCGAATCCTGCTCGATCCGCAAAAAGACAACAGATATGGCATTCATGTACCAAATATTCAGAGAGCAGGAGAAGTTTACATAAATGGTGAATCTCTTATTCAATCAGGAGAAATGGGTAGAACAAAAGAAGCATATAAGCCAGCAAATATTCCTGAGACAGGCTATTTCAAAGTAGATGCTTCGAATGAAGTAGAGCTGATCATACATGTTTCGAACTTTGATAATATTTATGGCGGTGGAATCACTGACTCAATCACATTTGGCTTAACTGGGCCCTTAAATGATTCGCTGCTATTTACGCAAAATGTTGTCTTAATCGCCTGTCTGATCTATCTCCTACATGCATTTTATAGTGTGATCATCTACTTAATAGGAAATCGAAATCGTCAGTTCCTGTATTTCGCTATGATGATTGTGTGTATTGTCATTGGGACAATGTTTGGTGAAAATCAATTGTTTCAATGGTTTTCTCTTGGCTATGAGTGGAATATAAAAGTGGTGATGCTAATAGCCATTGCAGGAGGATTTTTCTTACTCCAGAGCTTACAGCATCAGATGCGTGCTTTTGTTCAAGAGAAATGGCTCGATGCATACAAGATTGCGTGTTTAATAGCTGCTGTACTCGTATTTATCCTGCCAGCATCCATGAACATTACGTTAATCCCATTCTATGGACTGGTCATGCTGACTCCATGCTTGCTGGCACCGTTCTTTTTGTTCTTTTTCACCTTTCGGATTGATCAAGACAATATTTTTATTCTTTTTGCCATTGTGGCATCAATTTGGAGTCTTGTCTGGTTAACGATTTCATTGGCGTTAAAAATAGAGACAGCTGCTTATCCGATCGATCTCATTATCTCAATGATTTGCTTGGCTACTTACTGGTTTAAACGCTATTTTCGAATCTTAAAGGAGACACAGGATCTGACATTGGAGCTCCAAGAATCAGTCAAACAAAAGGATGATTTCTTAGCGACCGTGGCCCACGAAATGCGAAATCCTCTTCACAGTATGCTCAATATGGCAGAAGCAGTGAGAGAACGGGAAAAGGATACGCTGGAGCAGGAGAGTAAGCAGGCACTCACTCTAGTGAATTCTGTAGGGCAGCGCATGTCACGCCTAATCAACGACTTACTCGATTTGGCTAAATTTAAAGAAAATCGAATTTTGATTGAACCGCAGCCCGTATCGGTTCATGGCGCTGTTAAGACGGTCATTGAGATGGTGCGCTATATGACAGACGGTAAGCCGATTATCCTGCGTAATCGAGTGCCGCAGCACCTTCCATTTGTGATGGCGGATGAAAACCGACTCGCTCAAATATTGTTCAATCTGTTGACGAATGCGGTCAACTATACGCACGCTGGTGAGGTCTCTGTCCATGCCTTCGAAGCAGGGGAATGGGTCAGGATTTCAGTGAAGGATACAGGGGTCGGCATTGATGAAGAGTTCTTAGATAAATTATTCGATCCCTATGAACAAGCAAAGAACAGACAAGGAGCAAGCGAAGGTGGCTTTGGCTTAGGTCTTAGCATCTGCAAGCATTTGGTTGAATTACATGGAGGAATGTTAACAGTCGAGTCAGGGTTGAATGGGGGTTCCGTCTTTACCTTCACATTAGAAAAAGCTCCACAGTCAATGTCGCAGGAGCAGCAAAATTCATTTGATCAGATTGAAGAAAGCCCTCATTTATTGAAGGATGAGAAGGCATAGCGGATGAATTAACCGAAACGAATCCGATTCGGCTCATTGCCGTCGACGATGATCCAGTAAACTTAAAGGTACTCAAAAATGTATTTTCAGCGAAACAGTATGAAATCTATACAACATTTAGCGGGAAGGATGCCTTATCCAAGCTTGGTCAGAAGGATTGGGATCTCGTGATTTCAGATATTATGATGCCGGAGCTCTCAGGCTATGAGTTGACGGCGAAAATTCGAGAGCGATATTCACTCTCAGAGCTGCCGATCCTTCTATTAACCGCTTACCATCGTGATGGAGGGGTTGAAACAGGCTTTCAGCTAGGAGCAAATGACTATGTACAGAAGCCGATGAATGCGCTTGAGCTGAAGTCGAGAGTGCATTCATTAACCAAGCTAAAACAGTCAGTCAGTGAACAGCTTCGAACAGAAGCAGCGTGGCTGCAAGCGCAAATTAAGCCACATTTTATCATCAATACCTTTAACGCGATTATTGCACTAAGTCGTTTTGACTTGGAACGGATGGATAGATTGGTACAGGAGCTGTCGAATTTTATCCGGTGGAGTATTGACTTCCGTAACACAGAACAACTGATTTCGTTGAAGGATGAGGTGAAGCTCGTACAATCCTACCTCTTTATTGAAAAAGAACGATTTGGAGAGCGGATCCAGGTTGTGTGGGAAGGAGAAGAGTCAATTGACATTACGCTCCCGCCGTTAACACTTCAACCACTTGTTGAAAATGCGATTAACCATGGCCTGTCCCAAAGTGCGGAAAGAGGGGAAATTAGGATTCGGTTAAGCGAGCAGAAAGACGCTGTCAATGTACAAGTCATTGACAATGGTGTTGGGATGGATGAGCAAACCATTCAAAGCCTACTCGAGAATAAAACAGGAAGAGGAATCGGGCTGATCAACACGGACAGGAGACTAGAGCGTATTTATGGGGAAGGCTTGAAGGTGGAAAGCGAACAAGGAAAGGGAACAATAATTTCATTTCGAATACCAAAGTAAAGAAAACTTGGTAAGTCAAGCTTTAAAAAAGCGAAGGATTCCCTAAGTTGCACTAATACTTGTTACCTTAAATTTTATCCTTTCCTCAGATGCAAAAGGTGAGCAGTGCTGCTCGCCTTCATGAAGATGCTCTTTTGCTTACCCTTCCAATTGCAGATGAGTCCGCAGTTCCTCACTAACGCGGGCAACCTTATCAACAGGAATCTCTAAGTAATAAATCCCATCTATTCGTGTACCGTTCCGCTAATTTCCAGTTGCTCAATATTGTGCCGGGCATCACGATAATTTGATTGGATCGACCACATTCGATTTAAGTCCATATCCGTTCGTACAGATTGACCGACAGTATTAGTGACCAGGCACTTGCCTTTCCCGCATGCGTTATGAGGATCCGCGGGTGACGACCGCATCGACTAGGCCTTTACCATATTAATGCTTACATAATGATCAATCGGGATTTTAGGGAAGTTCTCGACAGAGACCACGGCCATATCAACACAGCTAAAAGCATAGACATGGTTAATTTTATCGAGTGTCCCGAAGCATTTTTGACGGATTGCTCTTCGGGTAACTGTCATAATAATTAATGTGTCGGAACGATCCGGATGATTGTCACCCCTAGAATCAACACCAGTAATCAAAAGGACAATGGTTCTTTTTCATCGAGATCCACTTCAGCTTCTCGACGTTCAAAAACCAGCCGTTCCCAATCTTCATGAATTTCTGTCGCTAAATCCGTCACGGATTTGTGCAAATAGAAGCCGTAGCCAACCGTTACTAAGACACAGAGGCCGATAATACTTGCTAGAATAATAATAAATTTTTTTCATTGTGAAGTTCCTCTTTCATTATGAAATAACAAGCTTTACCATAAATCAATTCGTTCCTTCCATAAGTAAGTATTAAGTCCAATTTAGCTTGACAACAATTAAAATTTGATCGGCATAGCTTGACAGGTTGTGATATAACGATAAAAGAAAGTCGCAATCCGAACAGGCTCCGAATTAGTTTTTGTAACAACATCAAGCTTCTCAATGCAAAATTATGGTACAATAAGACAGATAAAAATGTAATGCCTTGCTTTTTAGGGGAGGAGTAGCGAGTGAAAACAATTTTTGTGATTAATGGGCCTAATTTAAACCGACTGGGGCTACGCGAACCTAACATATACGGAAGCGACTCATTAGCGGATTTAGAAGCCTTGCTTCAGGATGAAGCGAATCGGTTAAGCTGTTCTGTCCGCTGCTTTCAATCCAATCACGAGGGGCAAATGATCGACTGGATTCATGAGGCTGCTGAGCAAGCGATCGGGGTGATCCTGAATCCGGGAGCGCTAACGCATTACAGCTATGCGCTTAGAGACGCGATAGCCAGTATCTCACTTCCGGTTATAGAAGTGCATCTATCCAACATCCATGCGCGCGAAGCCTTTCGTCATACGTCGGTCACAGCTCCCGAGACAAAGGGGCAAATTGTCGGACTTGGTTTTTGTGGTTATAAGCTTGCATTACAGGCACTGACAGAGGGGGAGGAATCTCATGAATCGAATTGAAGCATTGCGCGAGAAGTTTAAAGAAAACGGCATTGACGGAATGATCGTGACGAGTCAATACAATCGCCGCTATTTGACTCATTTTTCAGGTACCGCTGGGATCGCTGTCATATCGGAAAAAGAAGCTGTATTTATTACCGATTTTCGCTACGTAGAGCAGGCGAATGAACAGGCGAACGATTTTGACATCGTCCAGCATAAAGGGCCGATTTACAATGAAGTAGCAAAGCAGATCGAAAGTCTTCATCTCAAGCATGTCGGCTTTGAACAGGCGCACCTTACATATGAAGCATTTCAAATTTACGAAAAAGCAATAGAGTCGGCCAAGCTCGTTCCGATATCCGGATTGGTTGAAGAATTGCGGATGATCAAGGACGCAAACGAAATCCAACTGCTCGGTGAAGCGGCCGAGATTGCAGACGCTGCTTTTAAGCACATTACGGAATATATTCGTCCTGGTTTAACCGAGCTTGATGTAGCGAATGAACTGGAATTTTTTATGAGAAAGCAAGGCGCTATCTCCTCATCCTTTGATACTATTGTTGCTTCTGGTTATCGTTCGGCTTTGCCGCACGGGGTGGCCAGCGAAAAGAAGCTAAAGACTGGGGAACTCGTTACATTGGATTATGGCGCGTATTATCAAGGGTATTGCTCCGACATCACAAGGACGCTTGCTATCGGAGAGATCGATGGGCAACTGCGAACGATTTACGATACGGTGCTTGAAGCGCAGCTCCGCGGCATGCGTGGTATTAAAGCTGGTATGACCGGTAAGGAAGCGGATTCGCTGACGCGTGATTATATTACTGAAAAAGGGTTTGGTGAGAACTTTGGTCACTCGACCGGGCACGGATTAGGAATGGAGGTTCATGAAGGGCCAGGGCTATCAGCCAAATCGGAAACCGTTTTAAAGCCTGGAATGGTCGTAACGGTTGAGCCAGGGATTTACGTCAGCGGTCTCGGTGGGACTCGGATTGAGGATGACATATTGATTACAGCAGAAGGAAATCGCTCCTTCACCAAATCGCCGAAGGAATTAATAGTTGTCGGTGTATAAAGTAATAAAAAAAATGAGATTCCAGCTAAAAGCTGTGTTATAGTAATGTATGAAATTTTCCATTTAGGAAGCGTTTCGAATGGACGGAAGAGGTGACGATAACAATTGATTTCAGTTAATGATTTTAAAACTGGTTTAACAATTGAGGTAGACAACGGAATTTGGCAAGTGATGGACTTTCAGCATGTGAAACCCGGAAAAGGTGCGGCATTTGTTCGCTCCAAATTAAGAAACCTGCGGACTGGTGCGATTCAGGAAAAAACGTTTCGCGCAGGAGAAAAAGTCGCGCGAGCCCATATTGATAATCGTCGGATGCAATATTTATATGCTAGTGGCGATTCCCATACGTTTATGGATAACGAATCCTTTGAGCAAATTGAGCTTCAGGCGAGTCAAATCGAATATGAGCTTCAATTTCTGAAGGAAAATATGGAAGTGCAAATCATTAGCTTCCAAGGGGAAACACTTGGTGTAGAAGTACCGAATACAGTGGAATTGGAAGTAATCGATACTGAACCCGGAATTAAAGGAGATACGGCATCTGGAGGATCTAAACCGGCAACGCTCGAAACAGGCTTAACCGTTCAAGTTCCGTTCTTCGTTAATCAAGGGGATAAATTAATTGTCGATACGCGCAGCAGCGCCTATGTCTCGAGGGCATAAGAATGTTAAAAACCGAAGCCTAAATCCGTCTGAGATTCTAATCTCAGGCGGATTTTTTGGTGTGTCTGAACGTAAACGTCCATGAGCATCGCATTAAATTTTTTTCTAACCCTCTCCGGTTTGTCCAACGCAATCCATTCTTCTGTTTTAAGTCCACAAAGACCCGCTCCATCGCTTCTCTTCATGGACGGATAGGAGGGGAGGGCCGATTCCTGCAAGGAGAAGGGCAGGTGGAATCCACCGGCGTAGCCGGTTAGTTTCTCGCCCGTCTGCGAGATGTGTGCCCCCAATCCTGGGAGCGAAATCGAAGCAACCTATCGTGGCTACTATTTCCTATATAAAAAAGCTAGTCGAACGTCTCAGAAATGAAACTGTGTCGATAAACTGGTCAGTTCAAGGGACATCTTGGACTAATCTTTGTTATTGTCGGATGAGTTTTTGTTCTGAACCTGTCCGTGCATTCATACGTTGTACAAAGTGGCTTAAGCTGAGGTGGGGAAATGAAGTCTTGGTTTATTTCTATCGAAATTGCTTTACTCGTCATGGTCGGCTTAAGGGTGCTGTCTGGCTTCATAGAGCTATTAGCAGCTGCAATGATGCTGCGCTTTAATGAGGTTGAGAAAGCTATTGCAATAAATGCTCTGCTTG
>BAXO01000091.1 GCA_001310555.1 Bacillus sp. JCM 19058 | reverse complement strand
CCGTTTTATTTTTTGCCGCCTTTCAACTGAATTTATTGGCCGTCTATTTATTGCCGATTGCCGTTTTTTTTCTCGTTATTTATTCTTATACGAAGCGATTTACTTGGGCATGTCACATTATTCTAGGCATGACGATAGGAATTGCCCCGCTCGGTGGCTGGGTTGGCGCTACGGGTACTTTAACGCTTGAAGCTTTCGTGCTATTTTTAGCAGTCGCCATGTGGACCGCGGGCTTCGATGTGATTTACGCAACTCAGGATGCCGATTACGATAAAGAGCATAAGCTTTTTTTCGATTCCGAGCTATTTCGGAATTAAACGGGCCCTTCAACTGGCCAAGCTGTTTCATCTGATTAGCTTTAGCTCCTTTATTTCACTATTTTCCTAACGCCTCTCGGTGGATTTATTTAGTGGGAGTCATCATTGCCGGTGGGATTATGGTGTATGAGCATTCCCTCGTTTCTGAAAACGATTTGTCTAAAGTAGATGTCGCCTTTTTTTACGATGAACGGGATATTAAGTGTTGTTTTGTTTATTTTTACAATTGGGGATGTTTTGTTATGAAAACGAGTAGAGGAATCTATACGGTCGGAATGACTGGAGCTAGCGGTGGAATATATGGTGTAACTCTTGTAAAAGAGTTATTACGGCAAGCTTATGAGGTGCATCTTGTTATGACGGAAGCAGCTTGGCTTGTTTTTGAAAAAGAGCTGCTGTATGATACGACCAATCGTGAAGCGCTGCTTCAAAAACTATTCGAGCCAAATGATGGAGCACTCCATTACCACGAGCTGAATGATGTCGCCGCATCGATTGCCAGCGGTTCATTTCGGAGCGAGGGTATGATTATTATCCCGTGTTCGATGGGCACGCTGTCTAGTATTGCGCACGGTGCTTCCAATAATTTGCTTGAACGTGCTGCTGATGTGATGCTAAAGGAAGGGCGCAAGCTTATCGTCGTGCCTCGCGAATCGCCGCTAAATCAATTGCATTTGGAAAATATGCTGAAGCTGACACAAGTAGGGGCGAAAATCGTTCCCGCAATGCCAGGCTTTTACCATTTGCCTGAAACGATAGACGATTTAGTCCGCTTTCAGGTTGGCAAAGTACTTGATAGTCTAGGGATCGAACATCAATTGTTCACCCGTTGGGGGGAGTCATGATGCCGCTCCGGGTTGGAGAAATTTCCTATACGAATATCCTGCCTTGCTTTTATTACCTGAATCGGAACGAGCTCAAGGAGATCGGCTGTGAGTTTATGCCTCAGGTCCCGGCAAAGCTAAATCGGGCGATGGCAGCAAACGAAATCGATGTCGGTGGAATCTCTTCCTTCTCCTATGGTGAGCATTCCGATAGTTACACACTGTTACCGAACTTGTCTGTTTCGTCCTACGGTGCGGTCGGTTCGATATTTTTATTTTCGAAGCAGCCGATTGAACAGTTAAGCGGGAAACGAGTAGCACTGACATCTGCCTCAGCGACTTCGGTACATTTGCTGAAAATTATTTTACAAGCATTTTATGAATTAGACGTAGAATATACAGTTATGAAGCCTGATTTTGCGTTCATGCTTGAGCAATATGATGCCTGTCTGCTCATAGGCGATGACGCCATTCGGGCAAGCTGGAAACGTAATGACTCTTTGTACCGCTATGATTTAGGGGCTCTCTGGTATGAGCATACTGGAATGCCGATGACTTATGCCGTTTTCGCCGTACGCGACGAGGCACTGAAGAAGCAGACTGCGCTCATAGCCGAATTGTGCCGTGCCTTCACAGCGAGTAAAGAACAAAGCGATGCACGGAAATATAAGGATTTGATAGAAGAGGTTATTAAAAGGAAAGGGGGAAATCAAGCGTTTTGGGCAAACTATTTCACAGGGCTTTCTCACGATTTTGGCAATAACGAGCAAAAAGCATTGCATTACTATTTTCGCTTAGCTCACGAAATGGGCTTTTTAAAGGAACCAGTACAATCAATTCGTGTATGGGATACGGTTCTTTATTAAGGAAGGAGGCCTGCTAATAAGGTGGATAAAATGAAGCTAGCAGATATCTATATGAATTATCAATCAGATATTGTCATTATTGAACAGGAGCTTGAAACGGCGGTTAAAGCTCGCCATGACGTACTTCGTAATGCCTCGACTCATTTGCTTAAAGCAGGAGGCAAAAGGATTCGACCTGTCTTTGTTTTGCTCGCCGCTCAATATGGAAATTATGATATTCACGTTCTGAAGCATATAGCCGTTCCGCTTGAGTTGATCCACATGGCTTCGCTTGTGCACGATGATGTTATTGACGATGCGGAATTGAGACGGGGAAGAAAAACAGTAAAGTCGCAATGGGACAATCGTGTTGCGATGTATACCGGCGATTATATATTTGGAAGGGCAGTGGAGTCATCAAGCTATTTTTCGAACATGGAGATCCACAAAATTCTTTCCTATGCGATGCTGGAAATGTGTATTGGCGAAGTCGAACAAATTCGTGATCAGTACAACCTTGAACAAAATTTGCGTGTCTACTTGCGCCGGATCAAACGAAAGACGGCCTTGTTGATCGCAGTTAGCTGTCAGCTCGGCGCTCTTGCAGCCGAAACCGAGCCATACGTACAAAAGCAACTGTTTCAATTCGGCTATTATGTCGGAATGTCCTTTCAAATTACCGATGATATTCTCGATTTTGTCGGGACGGAAAAACAGTTAGGCAAACCGGCAGGTGAGGATTTGCGCCAAGGAAATGTAACGCTTCCGGCACTGTATGCCATGACGCGTGATAAAGCGATTAAGCAGCTCATCGAGGATACGCTTGAGCCGACCGACCCGAAGAAGGCGAAAATGGAGCCTGTCCTATCAGCAATTAAGAATTCTGGAGGTATTGAATACGCAACGGAAGTGAGCGATCGTTATTTAAAGAAGGCGTATAAGGCACTTGCCCAGCTACCAGATTCCAAAGCAAGACAGCACTTTCGTGATATTGCCGCTTATATCGGCCAGCGGAAGTTCTAAGCTAAACGTATAAAAGGAAGCGATTTCTCTTGAAAGGCTGACATTTTTTTTGCTATAGTTTTCAGTGTGTGTATTTCTGGAGTGGAAACGTCGTCTGTCAAAGTGGAACTGGGACGTCATACCTACCAGAACATTGCACTTGCTTACATAGCTGACGAGAGAGAGGTATCATAGGATGGAACGTACATATTTGATGATTAAGCCTGACGGCGTTCAGCGGAACTTGATAGGAGAGATCGTTTCTCGCTTTGAAAGAAAGGGCTTCACCCTTGTCGCCGCCAAGTTAATGACTGTGACGGAGGAGCAGCTCAAACCCATTATGCTGAGCATAAGGAGCGTCCTTTTTTTGGAGAGCTTGTGCAATTCATCACATCAGGTCCGGTTTTCGCCATGGTCTGGGAGGGTGAAAATGTCATTGCAACAGCACGAAAAATGATGGGAGCAACGAATCCGCTCGATGCCGATCCCGGGACAATACGGGGCGATTTTGGCGTGCAAGTAGGCATGAATATTATTCATGGCTCAGATTCTGTTGAAAGCTCTAAACGCGAAATTAGCATTTTCTTTAATGATGACGAGTTGAACCATTACGACAAAGCCATTAATGAATGGGTATAAGTAAAATAATGAGAGCAGGTAGTGTGCGTCAGCTTTGAAGCCGATGCGTGCTGCCTGCTTGTTTGATCTGCACCTATTTAGGTGGAGATGAGCTCCCGGTTGTTTTCTAGGTCGAATAGTCTATTTTATCTGGTCGTTTAGGCTCAAACATCGTATGATAGAAGCAAAGAAAAAGTGGAGGAGAACGAGAAATGAGTCAAGATTATCAGATTTTTGTCGGGGGTATAAAGGAGAAGACTGGAATTGATTTAAATGCTTACAAGGAAGCGCAAATGAAGCGGCGGCTGCAATCGTTGCAGCAAAAAAAAGAGGCTACAACGATTTTGCGAGCTTTTATCAGCAAATGGCGACAAATGAGCAATTGTTTCAAGAATTTTTAGATCGAATGACGATTAACGTGTCGGAGTTCTTTCGAAACTATAAGCGCTGGGAGGTTTTGCAGAGGACGATTTTACCACGGCTACTGCGAGAAAATCCGCAATTAAAGGTTTGGAGTGCCGCTTGTTCAACAGGTGAGGAGCCTTATACTTTGGCGATTGTTCTTACTAGCTTTCTTCCGCCTGAACGCGTATCGATTTATGCAACGGATCTGGACAGGAAAATTCTCGAACGCGCAAAGGTCGGTTTTTACACGGAAAAGTCGTTGAAGGAAGTGCCACCCGGCCTATTGAAAAAAACATTTTAAAAAAAAGAGCCGTCAGGGTATCGAGTTGCGGAAGAGATTCGAAAAGCAGTGACCTTTGAGCAGCAAAACCTCTTGTCCGCTCGCTTTAAACGCGGCTACGATCTAATCGTTTGCCGTAATGTAATGATTTATTTCACGGAGGAAACGAAGCGCGAGCTGTATCAGAAATTCAGTGAAGCGCTGCGCCCTGGAGGTGTTTTGTTTGTTGGGAGCACGGAGCAGATTTTCAATCCAGGGCAGTATCAATTTGAAACGGAGTCGACTTTTTTTTATCGCAAGCTTTAGGAAACAATTTAGACGGAAGAGCTGCTTTTTGCTACAATGCTTAGTAATGGAAAAAGGACAAGACAGGCTGTGAAAAGCATGTTATAATTTAACGCATAAAAGCGATAAAGAGAGATGCTAGTAGGAGGAGTAGAGCGATGAGATATTTAACAGCAGGTGAATCACACGGACCGCAACTGACGACGATTATCGAAGGCGTTCCGGCTCAGCTTGAATTAATCGAAGAGGATATTAACCGTGATTTAGCGAGGAGACAAGGCGGTTATGGCCGTGGGAGACGTATGCAAATCGAAAAGGATCGCGTCCAGTTCATGAGCGGGGTTCGTCATGGAAAGACGACAGGCGCACCGCTCGCGCTCGTTGTGGAAAATAAAGACTGGGCTCATTGGCGTAAAATTATGGGCCACGAGCCATTAGAGCCAGAAGCAGAAAAAGACGTGAAGCGAAAAATCACACGCCCCCGCCCTGGACACGCCGATTTGAACGGAGCGATCAAGTACGGACACCGCGATATGCGTAATGTCCTTGAACGTTCCTCGGCAAGGGAGACGACAGTCAGAGTAGCGGCAGGAGCGGTAGCGAAAAAAAATCCTCTCTACTTTCGGGATAACGGTAGGCGGACATGTCTTGGAAATCGGCGGGATTAGGGCAGAAGAAACCGAATACGATTCGGTTGAGGATTTGCAAAAGCGCTCTGAGGCTTCTCCCGTTCGCTGTCTCGATCGGCGTGCGGAAGAACAAATGATCGCCGCAATTGATCAAGCAAAAAAAGATGGCGATTCGATTGGAGGCATTGTCGAAGTAGTGCTCGAAGGTGTGCCGATTGGGTTAGGCAGTCATGTCCAGTACGATCGTAAGCTTGATGCTAAAATTGCGGCGGCAGTCATGAGTATTAACGCCTTTAAAGGTGTTGAGATTGGCATTGGTTTTGAAGCAGCCCGTTTACCTGGAAGCCGGGTACACGATGAAATTATTTGGAATGAGCAAGACGGCTACCGGAGACGGACGAACAATTTGGGCGGCTTCGAGGGCGGCATGACAAACGGTATGCCGATCGTTGTTCGCGGTGTCATGAAGCCGATTCCGACATTGTATAAACCGCTGCAAAGCGTCGATATTGACTCAAAAGAGCCGTTTGCGGCAAGCATCGAACGCTCTGACAGCTGTGCAGTACCGGCTGCATCGGTCGTTGCCGAAGCGGTTGTCGCCTGGGAGGTCGCTAGCGCCTTGCTTGAAAGCTTTGGACAGGATCGAGTCGATGCTATTCGCGAAAATATCGAGAGGCACCGCCAGTCAGCGAGGGATTTTTAATGAAGAGCGTCCCTGTCACAACCGAAACAAAGTCGTATCAAGTTTTTATTGAAGCGGGGCTGCGTCTGAAGGTTGGTCAGTTTATCGAACGCCAGCTGTCAGAACCGGTATCGTCTATTTTCATTATTACCGATCG
Source organism: Bacillus sp. JCM 19058 (assembly GCA_001310555.1). Next base: position 14,495 of record BAXO01000091.1, on the reverse strand, counting down.
CACGGTTGCTAGGCATTACTTAGGTGAAGTAAAGAAAAGCCTTGCCTCTTACCCGCTGTTCGAGAGCGTAATTGCAGTAGGAGAGGCTTCGAAATCCTTTCGCGTGTATGAGCAGCTGCTCACAGAGGCTCTCTCTCATGGTCTTGATCGGCAATCAATGATTATTGCTCTTGGAGGAGGAGTTGTCGGCGATGTCGCTGGCTTTGTTGCGGCCACTTATATGCGTGGAATACGTTATGTTCAAGTTCCGACGACGTTACTTGCCCACGATAGTAGCGTCGGTGGAAAGGTAGCGATTAATCATCCTCTAGGGAAAAATATGATCGGAGCCTTCCATCAGCCTGAAATGGTGCTCTACGATCCCGAAACCTTCGAGACATTGCCTTTACGCGAATGGCGTTCAGGCTTTGCCGAGGTGATGAAGCACGGATTAATTCAGGCGCCATCCTTTTACGACTGGCTCAGAGAGCAAGTCCAATCCTTCGAAGGATTGACAACTGAGGATTTGAACGAAATGCTAGCCCGCTCAATTGCTGTAAAAGCAGCTATTGTGAGCAAGGACGAGCAGGAAATGGACATCCGAGCCTATTTGAATTTCGGTCACACGCTCGGTCATGCGATTGAAACAGAGCTCGGCTACGGGCGAATCAGTCATGGAGAAGCAGTTGTAATTGGAATGGTGTTTGCGCTCCGTTTAAGTGAACGGGTCTTTCAATGCCAGCTACCATGCAAACTACTTAGCAGCTGGCTTGCGCAGCTCGGCTACGAAACTGCAATACCGAACGATTTATTAGCGAAGGACCTAGTCGAAACGATGAAAAAGGATAAAAAAGCTAAGGCTGGTGCGATTCGGATGGTGCTGATGAAGCGAATCGGTGAGGTGACCGTCTCCGAAGTAGACGAAGCGCTACTTCTGGAGCTGCTTGAGGAGTCGATAGGGGAGTGAGGAAGATGATGGTAAGAGGGATTAGAGGTGCTGTAACAGTAGAAGCAGATAACGGGGACGACGTGCTGGATGCAACAGAGGAATTGATCGGGGAGATGATCGAGCGAAATGAGCTTGAGCCTGAACGAGTCGCTCAAGTGCTCATAACGGTAACAGAGGATCTGGTTTCGGCCTTTCCAGCAAAAGCGTTAAGGCGTTTTAAAGGATGGGCGTATGTCCCTGTCACTTGTGCTCGCGAAATTCCTGTACCGGGCAGCTTGCCCAGATGTATTAGAATTTTGATGACGGTCAATACGTCTATCGCCCAGCAGGATATTCGCCACATTTATTTGCGCGAGGCGAAGCAGCTTCGGCCGGATTTAGCCTTGACGAGAGAGAAATAACGCGCTACACTAGAGAGCATATTAGCATAAGAGTTAGATTGACTAGTTGAGATGTACGTAGTGTAGCAAGAAAAGTTAGAATCTTTAGATGAGAACAGCGTTGAGCTGAGCAGAGAATGAGTTGAGTTGAGGAGAGCCGAGTAAGCTGTAGGATCGTATGCGTTCACATCCTTGGACTCCTTCGTCCAAGGATGTTTTTATGAATATGGAATTACCGCTCCTCTTCTTTTCATCATTCCTAATCTTAAAAGGAGTGATTGTTTTGAAGAAAACCTCTTTTTCGCATTTCCGAAAAGCCGCAGGCAAGCACCGGACAGTTTCAGTCGTTCAACAATTTTTTTTGCCGATGGCTTAACCCCTATTCAAATAGTTTACCAGCTGCATAAGCAAGTGGCTTTTTTTTGCTTGAAAGCAAGGATGAAGCTTCTCCGTGGTCAAGATACTCCTTTATTGGACTCGATCCGCATTATGAATTAGTGGAGGAACGAGGGAGATACCGAACGTATTCGAAAGACAAAAGACGAGTCGTAGAGGCGGCTAGCTTTCAAGAAGCGTTTGATGAGACGATGACCTTTCTCGATGTTGAACCGCTCGATTTACCAATTCCTTTTCGCGGTGGCGCGGTCGGGTATATGAGCTATGATGCGATCGAATCGATCGAGCAGGTATTGGCTCGCAAGAAAGAGCCAGTTACGCCGCATTTTCAATTTATTTTTTGCCAAACGTTGATTGCTTACGATCACTTAAAAAAAAGAATTGACGATCATTGTTCATACACCGATAGAACGGGATAAAAGCTTGCAGTTGCAATATGAGCAGGCAATGAAATTGTTAAATCAAGTGACGAAGCAGTTGGAGGAGCCTGTAAAAGGAATGATGTTGAAGACAACGCCGCTTTTGGATGAGGACGTTTCCTTTGAACAGGTTTCCTCCAATTATGAGAAACAGGACTTTGTCCGCGATGTTCAACGGATTCAGGAATATATCCGGGCCGGAGACGTTTTTCAAACGGTTTTGTCGCAACGCTTTGAGCTAGATGTTTCTGCAGCCGCACTGGACGTATATCGAATTTTGAGGATGGTGAACCCTTCTCCTTACTTATTTTATTTAAAATTTGCCGAGCTCGAAATTGTCGGTAGTTCTCCAGAAAGGCTCGTGCAAGTTCAAGACGGACATGTCGAAATCCATCCGATTGCCGGAACGAGGAAGCGCGGTAGGAATCATGAAGAGGACGAGGCTTTGGCGCTTGAACTGCTTCAAGACGAAAAGGAACGAGCGGAACATTATATGCTCGTTGATCTAGCGCGTAATGATGTCGGCCGGATAGCTGAATACGGGTCGGTTGAAACGCCGACTTTGCTCGAAATCGGGAAGTTCTCTCATGTCATGCATATCGTGTCGAAGGTAACTGGTCGCTTGCGCCAAGGAACGAAGCCGCTAGAAGCATTTATGGCATCTTTCCCTGCAGGCACCGTTTCCGGAGCTCCGAAAATACGTGCAATCGAGATTTTGCAGGAGCTGGAACCGACAAGGCGTGGAATCTATGCTGGGGCAATCGGCTACCTTGGCTACGACGGTAATATCGACTCCTGTATTGCGATTCGTACGCTGACGATGAAAAACGGCAAGGCTTTTATTCAAGCTGGTGCCGGGATTGTCGCTGACTCCGTTCCAGAAAATGAATACGAGGAGACAAAAAATAAAGCAAAGGCACTCATACGCGCTGTACAATTAGCGGAAACGATGTTTGGAAACAAGGAGGCGGTTACACATGCTTAAGTCGATGCTGCGAGCATGCATTGAAGGGAAAACGATGAATGCAACAGAAGCTGAACAAACGATGGATGAAATTATGACTGGCCAGGCAACTCCGAGTCAAATTGCCAGCTTGCTGACGGTGCTTCGTTTTCGGGGGGAGACAGTTGACGAGGTAACAGGCTTTGCCAAATCGATGCGCCGCCACCTTGTAAAAATTGAACATAACTACGAGCAGCTTGTCGATACGTGCGGAACAGGGGGAGACGAACTCGGTACCTTTAATATTTCAACGACTGCGGCGCTCGCTTTGGCGGCAATCGGTATCCGTGTCGCTAAGCATGGCAACCGTGCGGTTTCATCAACGAGCGGCAGTGCCGACGTTCTCGAGCATTTAGGAATCGAGATTCAGCATTCACCCAAAGCTGCGGCACAATCGCTAGCAAATAACAAGCTCTGCTTTCTTTTTGCGCCGCTTTACCATCAGTCAATGAAGCATGCTGTTGCTCCAAGGAAGGAAATTGGCTTTCGCACAATTTTTAACATGCTCGGACCTTTGACGAATCCTGCGAAAGCTAGACACCAGCTAATTGGAGTCTCTGATGCCCGCTTTGCGGAGAAAATGGCTGAAGCGCTCCAACGACTAGGCACAGAGCATACGTTATTTGTCACCGGCGAGAATGGACTTGACGAATGCTCAATTACTGGCGAGACGATCGTTATCGAAGTTCGTGGAGATGAGCGTTTTCGCTATTCACTTACCCCCGAAGAAGTCGGCTTACGTCGCGGGACATTATCCGACATTCAAGTAAACAGTCCTCGGGAAAGCGCCGCTTTAGTTGAACGTGTTCTGAAGGGAGAAGCGAATGCGTCCGCCCAATCCATCGTTGCATATAATGCAGGCGCCGCTTTATACGCCGCCGATCGAGCGTCATCCATTAAAGAAGGCGTTGTCGTGATACAGGAAGCCATTACTTCAGGGCAAGTTTTCGAATTCTACCAGCAATTGAAAACAGCAGAAAAGGAGACGGAGCAGCATGCTTAATAAAATCATTGCAACAAAGAAAGAAGAATTGCAAAATCTGAGCTTACCTGAGCAGGTTGAGGTCCCGCACTATTCGCTGTTTCAAGCGTTAGTTCACTGTCATCGTTCCATCGGTTTAATTGCAGAAGTAAAAAAAGCATCTCCGTCCAAAGGAGTCATACGCGCTGATTTTCACCCTAGTCACATTGCTGCCGGGTATGAAAAACGGCGGGGCCGATGCGCTTTCAGTTTTAACTGATGCACACTACTTCCAAGGTCATCGAGACTATTTAACCGCAGTCAAGCAGACAGTAGACCTCCCCGTGCTGCGCAAGGATTTTATCATAAGCAATGTTCAGGTGGAGGAAAGCAAGCGGATCGGAGCAGACGCTTTGCTGTTAATTGTCGATACGGTGCCGATCGAGCAATTAAAGGAACTTTATGATATGGCCTATGCTCTCGGACTCGAATGCCTCGTTGAAGTGCATAGTGAGGCGGAGCTGGAGCAATTGCTTGCGGCCTTCACGCCGAAAATAATCGGCATTAACAATCGAAACTTAAAGACGTTTGAAACGTCTCTGACACAAACGGAAGCCATGAGTGCTTACATTCCCGAAGGAAGCCTGTTCGTCAGTGAAAGCGGTATTCATAGTCGTGCCGATTTGGATCGAGTGAAACGAGCAGGAGCTGCAGCCGTTCTCGTCGGTGAATCGTTAATGCGCGCGAAATCACCGCAAGTCGGAATCGAGCAATTGTTTGGGGGCGAGCCACTTGCGACCTCTTCTTAAATTGTGCGGCCTTCATTCGCTCGCCGATGTGAGAGCAGCTGCTCGAAGCGAAGCGGACTATCTAGGCTTTATTTTTGCCGACAGTAGGCGGCGTGTATCCCATGAGATGGTTAGCCAGTGGTTAAGCTCGGTTGATATTCAAAATAAAAAAACAGTAGCGCTTTTTGTCAATGAATCGTTGGAAGGAATAAATGCTGCGCTCAAAGGGTTGAATGTTGACGTCATACAGTGTCATGGGACAGAATCGCCAACCTTTTTGAACGAGGTAAAAACGAGCTTCAACGTAAATGTTTGGAAGGTTATTCACCATGGGGAGGGCTCACTTACAAAAATGAAGAGCTATGCAGGAATCGCCGATGGCTATGTTATCGATCGCAAGCATCGCGGCAAGTGGGGCGGAACCGGCCATTCATTTGACTGGTCCCAGGTGCCGGCATATTTGCATGAAGGTATGAGTCAAGGAGTACCCGTCTTTATCGCGGGTGGAATTCGCCCGGACAATATTAGCGAATTGTTGCGCTATTCCCCTGACGGAGTCGATGTTTCGAGCGGAGTTGAACAAGAAGGGAAAAAATCAGCGATGCTGATCACCGAGCTAGAGGAAAGGATGAAATAGAATGACTATCGCTTATCCTGATCAAAAAGGACGATTTGGAGATTTTGGCGGAAAATACGTACCAGAAACGCTAATGAGCGTGATCGAAGAGCTGGAGGAAGCTTTGGACGGTGCAATGGCCGATCCGGCTTTTATTAACGAATACAAAGAACAGCTGCGCGAATACGCCGGTCGGCGACCGCATTGAGCTATGCCAAAAACGCCTCAAAAGCATTGGGTGGCGCCAAAATTTATTTAAAACGCGAGGATCTGCTGCATACGGGTGCTCATAAATTGAACAATGCGATGGGCCAAGCACTGCTTGCGAAGCGAATGGGCAAAACAAAAATCGTTGCAGAAACAGGTGCTGGTCAGCACGGCGTGGCTTCAGCTACAATTGCCGCCCGCTTCGGACTCGAATGCAAGGTGTTTATGGGGGCTGAGGATATGGAGCGCAAGCTCTTAACGTCTTCCGGATGGAATTGCTTGGCGCCGAAGTTATTGCTGCGACCTCGGGCAGTCAGACGTTAAAGGATGCCACAAATGAAGCGATCCGTTATTGGGTCGGTCATGCTGAGGATACGTTCTACTTAATCGGTTCTGTTGTCGGTCCGCATCCTTACCCTAGAATGGTTAGAGATTTTCAACGAATTATCGGGGACGAAGCCAAGCAGCAGCTAATCGAACGAGAAGGACGACTACCTTCTGAAATTATCGCTTGTGTCGGAGGAGGCAGCAATGCGATCGGGACTTTTTATCCGTTTTTGGAGGACGGAATCCCGATGATCGGTGTAGAAGCGGCAGGAAAAGGTGTCGAGACGGCGAAGCATGCAGCGACGATTACGAAAGGCACAAAAGGCGTGTCCATGGCTCGCTAACTTTGCTGCTCCAGGATGAAGCCGGTCAAATTATCGAGCCGTACTCGATTTCGGCCGGTCTTGACTATCCCGGTGTCGGCCCCGAGCATGCCTATTTGGCGAGCACAGGTCAAGTGAGCTATGAAGCGGTAACTGATCGCGAGGCACTTCGAGCGCTTAAGCTACTTTCTGAAACGGAAGGCATTATCCCAGCTGTGGAGAGTGCTCATGCGCTCGCTAAAGCTTTTGCCAGAGCCCCTCATTTATCGGAGGATGACATTATCCTTGTCTGTTTATCGGGTAGAGGCGATAAAGATATGCACACATTACAGAAGCATTTTCACGGAGGTGGAGAATTTTGAAGCAGCTCGTTAAGCAGCGAATGAAGCAGGCTACGGAAAAACAAAACTTGTTTATTCCATTTATAACAGCAGGGGATCCGACGGCTGATGCGACCGTTGAGATCGCCTTGGCATTAGAGGAAGCCGGAGCGAGTATTCTTGAACTCGGTATTCCGTATTCCGATCCGATCGCTGACGGTCCGACGATTCAAGCAGCTTCTAAGCGGGCATTAGAAGACGGAATGACGTTGGAGCGGGCACTTCAGCTCGTGCCAAAAATGAGGTCGCGAGGATTGAAAATTCCTGTGATCATTTTCACGTACTATAATCTGCTCATGCAATACGGTGAAGTTCGTTTTACTGAGCAGGCATCTGCCTCGGGATCGATGGTTTGCTCGTTCCGGATTTGCCGTTTGAAGAAAGCGAGGAATTGGCTAACCGATGCAAAAGCAACAATCTGTCGCTCATTTCGCTCGTCGCCCCAACCTCGAAAAATCGGATCGCCAAAATCGCCGAGCAAGCGCAAGGATTTCTTTACTGTGTTTCGTCTTTAGGAGTAACGGGTGCGAGAGGTGAGCTCGATCCGCGTGTGTTCGATTTTCTGCAAACGGTGCGTGAAGCAAGCAATATTCCAATTGCGGTAGGCTTCGGGATTTCGACGAATGAACAAGTTCGTGCGGTAAGAAATTATTGCGATGGTGTCATTGTCGGAAGCGCACTTGTTGCGAAAATTGGCGCTCTCGAAGTTCAATTATTAGACCCGGATTTGCGCGAAAATGCTCTTAATGACATAAAAACGTTTGTCAGAACGCTCATTTCATCGTAACATAGAAGAGAGAGACTTTCGCAAGGTGAGGTGCTAAAGGTGCAAATAAAACAACAGCTGGAAGGATTGCCGGCTTATCAACCAGGAAAGCCGATAGAGGAAGTGAAAAAGGAATTCGGGCTCGACCGTGTTATTAAGTTTGCTTCGAATGAAAATCCGTACGGTGCGTCGCCTGAAGTAGCAAAAGCGATTCGGGAAGCTGCCGCCGAAACAGCGATTTACCCGGACGGCTACGCGGCTTCCTTGCGTGAAGCTGTAGCAAAGCATTTGGGCGTTGGCGAAAAACAGCTTATTTTTGGAAACGGATCCGATGAAGTGATCCAATTTTTATGTCGGGCGCTACTTGCATCAGGGACGAATACGGTCACTGCTGATCCGACCTTTTCTCAATATAACTAAATGCCGTTATTGAAGGAGCAGAAGTCCGGGAAGTTCCGTTAAAGAACGGCGTCCATAATTTAGAAGGCATGCTTGCGGCGATCGATCGACAAACGAAAATAGTCTGGGTCTGTAACCCGAATAATCCGTCAGGTACATACGTGGATGATAAGGCTTTTCGCCAGTTTCTCGAACGAGTACCGGCCGATGTGCTCGTCGTATCTGATGAAGCCTATTACGAATATGTGAAGGCGGACGATTATCCAGAAACGATTCCTTTACTGCAGCAATATAAGAACCTGATCGTGCTACGAACTTTTTCGAAAGCATACGGTTTAGCTGCACTTCGGGTCGGTTACGGAGTGACGAATGAAACGCTGGCGCAGCAGCTTGACCCTGTTCGACCACCGTTTAATAACACGACGTTCGCTCACATTGCTGCACAAGCAGCGTTAAACGATCAAGCCTTCATTGATGAATGCGTGGAAAACAATACGAACGCGCTCAAGCAGTTTGAAGAATTTTGCGACGAGCATCAGCTTCGCTTCTATCCGACAGAGACCAATTTTATTTTAATCGATTTCAAGCGGAGCGGAGACGAGCTGTTTGACGAATTGTTAAAGCAAGGCTATATTGTGCGCTCTGGTGAAGCACTCGGGTACCCGACGTGCGTCCGAATCAGTATGGGGACGGAAGAAGAGAATCGGTTATTGCTTGAGGCATTGCGGAAGCTGTTAGCTACGGAAGCCGTTGCCCGCTCTTAATCGTACTGTCGTAGTCAAATCGTCTCTCATCAAGGGTGAGGGGCGGTTTTTCAAGCCTGACAGCAAGAGCTCGAAGGTGAAGCATTAGAGATGAAGAAAGGTCTATACGACTTGGCCGCAGGCCTTGACATTTTCACCTAGAAAATCAAATAAAGCCAAGTGTTCGAAAGCGCAGCGGAGAATGGATCCAGCTGCTTTTGAACAGTCTATACAAGAAAACGCTTGATAAGGGTAGTCGGGAGTGGGCAATGTGAAGAGAACAGCATTTATTATAGGTCTTGGGTTAATCGGTGGCTCAATCGCTTTGGCAATTCGCAGGGAACACGACGTTCATATTCGTGGCTTCGATATTTCTCAAGAGCAGCTAAAAATGGCGCAATCCTTAAAAATCGTCGACGAAAACGCGGCATCAATCGAAGAAGGAGTCAAAGGAGCTGACTTGATTATCCTCGCAACTCCTGTAGCGAAAACGGAAGAGCTCCTAATGGAGCTCACGCATTACGATTTAAAAAAAAGGAGCGATACTAACCGATGTCGGTAGCACAAAACGAAGAATTTATGAGCGGGCAAACTGCTTAAAGGAGAAGGACGTATATTTTATTGGCGGACATCCGATGGCAGGCTCTCATAAAACAGGAGTGCAGGCGGCAAGAGCCATTTATTCGAAAACGCCTTTTATATTTTGACACCAGCTAGAACGAAGGATATTCGCCCGGTTATCCAGCTGCAAAATTGGCTGAAGGGGACGAAGGCGACGTTTATTGAAATGTCACCAGAGCAACACGATCGGCTTGCTGGGGCGATCAGCCATTTTCCTCATATTGTCGCTGCTAGTCTAGTCCATCAAGTCGCCAAAATCGAAGGGCGAGATCCGCTTGTCTCCCGCTTGGCAGCAGGGGGCTTTCGTGATATTACCCGAATTGCTTCAGCCAGTCCGGTCATGTGGCGGGATATTCTCATTCACAACAAAGCGAGTCTGCTCGATTTGCTTGAATCGTGGATCGATGAAATGGCCGAGGTAAAGAAGCTCGTAGAGGCTGAAGACGAGGCGGGCATCTATACATATTTTAAAGAAGCAAAGGATTTTCGCGACAGGCTACCTGTCAGGGAAAAAGGAGCGATTCCGGCTTTTTACGATCTGTTTGTTGATGTTCCCGATCATCACGGGGTCATCTCTGATGTGACAGGAATTTTGGCCGATCATCAAATCAGCTTAACGAATATTCGTATCCTTGAGACGAGAGAAGATATTATGGGCGTGCTTAGGCTCAGCTTTCGTTCAGAGGAGGATCGCCAGTTGGCACAGGCATGTCTTGAAGCTGAAATGTACGAAACATCAATAATTTAAGGGGGAAATAGGTTGGCTATTGAAACGGTAACAGCTGTGAAGCAAGGGCTAAAAGGACGATTCGAGTTCCTGGCGACAAGTCAATTTCACACCGTGCGGTCATGCTCGGGGCAATAGCTCAAGGTACGACAACAGTTACAGGCTTTTTAGAAGGTGAGGATTGTTTGAGCACCATCGATTGCTTTCGGAAGCTTGGCGTCGCCATTAGGCGAAACGGGGACACGGTGACTATTGAAGGTAAGGGCTGGGACGGTCTGAAGGAGCCAAAAGAAATTCTCGACGTAGGCAACTCTGGTACGACGACTCGGTTAATTCTCGGGATTCTAGCAACAAGACCTTTTCATAGTGTCGTTATTGGTGATTCATCCATCGCCTCACGTCCGATGGCGAGAGTCACAGACCCATTAAAGAAAATGGGTGCTGATATTGCCGGACGCGAAGGGGGGAACTATACTCCGCTCTCGATCAGGGGCGGTAATACGAAAGCTATTTCCTTCCAATCAACAGTCGCAAGTGCCAGATTAAATCGGCCATATTGCTGGCAGGACTCCAAAGTTCTGGGAAAACAACAGTCACAGAGCCAGCTCTATCTCGCGATCATACTGAGAGAATGCTTGAGGCGTTTGGCGCCGAAGTCAATCGGAAGGGGCTGACTGTGTCAGTTAAAGGGAATCAGTCATTGCAAGGACGATCCATTGAAGTGCCTGGCGATATTTCCTCTGCTGCGTATTTTCTCGCCGCCGCATCTGCTGTGCGCAAAAGCGAGGTCACCCTTGAGCATGTCGGAATTAACCCTACCGCTCCGGGATTATAGATGTTTTAAAGCAAATGGGCGCGAAGCTTGAAATTCATAATGAGCGGTTGGCAGGCGGTGAGCCGGTGGCTGACATTACTGTAAGAACAACGGAGCTTAAAGGAATCGAGATTTCCGGAGAGATCATTCCACGCCTTATCGATGAAATTCCTGTCATCGCTGTACTGGCGTCTCAGGCCCACGGAAAAACTGTGATCAAGGATGCGGCTGAACTAAAAGTGAAGGAAACTAATCGAATCGACACAGTTGTCAGTGAACTGACGAAGCTAGGAGCGGTAATTCGAGCGACTGATGACGGAATGGTAATCGAAGGCAGAACGCCGCTTCATGGAGCAACGGTCAACAGCTATGGCGACCATCGAATCGGCATGGCTATGGCAATTGCCGGGCTTATGGCCGACGGTACGGTCACGATTGAGGACAGTGCTGCGATTGCGGTTTCGTATCCTAATTTTTTTTGATGATATCGAAAAGCTAAAGCAGACAATATAGAACAAGAAAAGGACTAAAAACGAGCCGAAATGGCTCGTTTTTCGGGTTTCATCTTGAATAAAGGCTGCTTTGTTTAGCTTTAGCAGCTGAGCTCCTCATTGTCATCTTTGCTTGTCATAAGCTGGAGCTGTGAATTTGCTTCGGCAACTAGCTGTTCTAGGAAAATCTACTTTCCCCGCTTTTCGCAAGTGCCGTTTTATCGCATTCAGCGGATCTATTATTAAGTCAGTGTCAAGCTGGAATCGTTTGTTAGAGGCTTAAAAATCGAAAGCAGGACAGACTGCCAAACAATAAAGATAACAACCGAAAATGACAAAAAAGCCTCGTTGTCAAAATGATGCAATGACAACAATTCTGTAGGTAACTGGGAGGAGCGAGTGCTCATCATGATCGGATGAAGAGATTCCAGATAAGTGGAGTCCGGCCATCAACACTGCCAACAGACAAGAGGGGATAGACAAAAAAAGACCCAATCCAAAACGCAGTAAGCGTTTTCAAATTGGGTTTTAGCAAAACGCTAAAGATGTAGTATGGATAGGAGTGGAGAGAAACCATACGCTACTTATATTATATCCAATTGGTAGAGAAAGTCAATCATAAAAAATAAATATTTTTTAAGTCATCTATCTTCGCCATTGCTGCATGAGCGCAAAATACTATTTTCAAGTTCTCATTTAAGCTAGATTTTCATAGGCTGTCTAGTAAACAAGTCATTAGTGGAGGACGAGCCATGTATTTATTAGAGCAAGTAATGAAGCAAGAGGGAGATAAGCTAGTCAACCGTGCCTATTTAGTTTCCGGGGAGAAGGTGTCATACATTAGTCGTTCCTTTAACCAATGGAATAAAAGAAGGGTGAATTTATCCGGATTCGTATTAAGACCGGGTGCCGTCATGACGAATGAGACATTTTTAACAGAATTGGAGCGTAAAAGCTTTCAAAAAAACCAGCGTGAGCTCATTAGTGCCGGATGTACGACAGTAGTGATTTTTGCGAATGCCCGATACGAGTCTGACATCGAATTGAAAATTAGAGAGGCTAAGCATCGGATGGCCAATAGCTCGATTGATTATTTAATCGGCCTGAGCTTTCCTTTGCAGCTTCTTCGTCCTTCCACTATCCGTTTATGCAAACGATTATCGATTCCAGCGCTCAAGCTTACAATCGACCAAGAGGTAGGAGTGCCAAAGCTGCCTTGGACTCATATAGCACAAGCCATGCTCACTTATCCGGTGACATTGCTTGCGGACTACCACTGTCAGAATAAACGAGACAAGCAACAGCTCCAAGCGCTATGGCAAAATGTGTGCGGGAATTATCACTTACCAAGCACACCATATCCCATGCCTGGACATCCTTGGCCAAAAACGCTGCTGCAAAAGACGGGACTCTACCTGAAAAAGGAGAATTGCTCGTTCATAGTGATTTGGACTACGTCCTTTCTAGCGCTCCAAGGAACGAGAGTCAATTAGTTGCTGACTCATCTAAACTTGCTTATGATAAGGAGGAGGCAGCCGTTGTCGTTACAAGAGGTAGGCTTGTAAAGGCGGGGCAAAGCTATTCACTAAGACCAGGCTTTGGCCGACAGCTTATAATTAAAAAGCCGGGAAGATTTTTATCGATCTAGATGCGAGCGGCTTTAATGAAACAGGTTCGTAATGAAAGCAGCACGTTTAGTGAAGGAGTTATTTGCCAATAGATAAGCTAAAGGAAATAGCGGTTTGGGAGGATTGTTGCATGAATCAAGTGGAAGAGGCGCTTGCGGCAATAGAGGCAGGCAATGTTCAAAAAGGCCTTGAGCTATTAAACGAAGCGGAAAAGAAGACAACTAAGCACGAGGAAAAATATCAACTCGCAGAAATTTATTACGAGCTCGGTCATTTGGAACGGGCCAAAGTAATTGTCGATGAGCTATTGCTGTTATATCCGGACGAAGGCAGCCTTTATGTTATGGCGGCAGAAATTATGATTGATCACGAGCAGGAGGATGAGGCTATCGACCTTTTGCTTGAGATTGGCGAGGACGATCCGGCATTTCTTCAGGCGCAGCTTCTGCTCGCCGATTTGTACCAAATGCAGGCGCTTGATGAAGTAGCAGAGCAAAAGCTTCTCCTTGCTGCTCAGAAAGCACCTGATGAGGTGATTATCTCTTACGGACTTGGAGAATTTTATTTAGAGAGAGGGGATTATAATAAAAGCATCCCATATTTGAAAAAGGTTCTTCATAGCAGTGAACCATTACCGGATGTCCAAATTGAATTGAAAATGGCCGAGGCTTATAGTGCAAGCGGACAATTTGAAGAGGCGATGTATTATTATCAACAAGGCTTAAAGGAGAAATTGGAGCCAAATGCCTTTTGGGCTATGGAATTACAGCTTACCAGCTGAACGAGATGACTGTGGCGATAGAGCAGCTGGAGGCATTAAAAGCATTAGATCCGAGCTTTACGAGCTTATATCCGTATTTAGCCAAGGCATACGAGGCGGAGCAGCGACTCGAAGAAGCGATGGAGTCCTTGGAGCAGGGAATGAAGCATGATGAATTTAATGAGCAGCTTGCACTTCAGGCTGGAAAGCTTAGCTTCAAGCGACAGCAGCCTGCCGAAGGTGTACGATGCTTCGACAGGCATTAGCCTTGAATCCGTCAAATTTGGAAGCCCTGCAAGTATTGGCAGCCTATTTTAAGCATGAGGAAGAATTTGAACAATTACTTGAATTGATTTCGCACATTAAATCATATAATGAAGAAGATGCTTTATTAATTTGGTATGAAGCAGCTGCTTATAAGGGACTGGAGGAATATGAAACCGCGGCCCTACGCTATCGTGATATTGCCGCCTATTTCGCGACAGATGAAGATTTTCTGGAGGAATATGCCAATTTTCAGTTGGAGATCGGTAAGCGGGAGGAAGCGATCCGCCAATACGAAAAATTAGTGGAGCTTAACCCTTCTCGTACTGATATTCAAGAGCTTTTGCTTCAGCTGCAGGAATAGTAAAAGAAAAATAAAAAAAATAAAGAGGAAATCAACCTTCTAGAGAGAATCTTTTTTTTAAGGAATTATTTCCTGAATGAAGACAAAACGAAGCTTGGACTGTGGAGAAATCGCTGGGACGAATGACTTGGCCGATTGATCACTCGAGGGAGGGTTTGAAGCATGGATAACCTCGATTCCAGTCGTAGAG
>BAXO01000090.1 GCA_001310555.1 Bacillus sp. JCM 19058 | reverse complement strand
TTTTATTGAGCCCCTACTTTCAGTCACACTGCGCTTCCGGCATGACCTACACAGGTTGCCTTGCCCTCTTTTGGACTTGGGTATCATTTTATTGAGCCCCTACTTTCAGTCCCGCGCACCTTTTATACTCGTAAACCAATACAATTCTAACTGCTTGTGCTGCAGCCATTCCGAACGGTTACGTGGCGCTGCTTTTGTGGTAATCGGCTCCAAATCTTCTATACGACTGCTCCGCTCGCTCCACCAATCCTTTTTAGCTGGAGGCGAATGGGTGAAAACGGGGTAGGAAAGGCGGAGAAACGGCGAGGTGTTTCTCGGTTTCCATGATAAATAGCGGTAATAATCATTTCTTGAACCAGTATGCTTAACGTGAATGGCAAAATCATGGATCGTTTCACGAACATCTGGATGAAACAAAATTGCTGCCAGCTGCCTCCCAAGCCAAATTCGTGCATCAACCTGTGGAAAGCTTCTAATATAAAAGCCGTAAATTGAACCAACTCTTGTCGGAAAGAGTACGTAAGTGAAGTGCCCGTGCTCCGTCAGCCAATATCTGAACGTCTTAAACACGCGCTGCTGAAAAAAAACGATGGACGAGCAGCCGTTTTTGCAGCATTTGCTGTTCGTTAATAATTAATGCTGTACATAAGCGCTCGATTTCCCCCATCTTCCAAAATCGCTGCCATTCCTGCACCATAAACGCCGATACCCCAAACTGTGGAAGTAATGAAAAAAGGGGCTTTTGTAACCGGCGTGACGCCTGATAAATGAGAAGCTGCGGGTAGGCATCTTCGAAAATCAACCAATTTGCACGTTCATATATCGCAAATAATTGGGAGCGTATCCGTAGAGAAAGCATGTTCTGAAACCATTTACTTTTTAAATCCGTCATATTCCAGCCAGCGTTTCTTGACACTAAAGCTGCCAAAAAAGCCCATTGTATTTCGGGGAAGTTTTGATAAAATTGTTGATATATTACGGTACGTGAAATATTATCAAGGTTTCCTTTCCTCGTCTTGCGCTTTATTTGTGTAACAATCTTATGATGCGCGGCAAATTGCGTCATTGTGCCTCACCTTTTTCATAAACTTCATGATCTTAACATATTCATTTCGCCCATTTCGTTAAAGTTTATGATAAGATTATGTGATGGAATCTATTCTTACTTTCTCTTATTTTCACGTTCTCATACATCGTTTGTGAAAGCACTGACCGCTCGTCTGCTTCATCGTGTACCAGTTCATCCAGGCGTTCAGGTTCGAACTCTTACTCGGAGCTAAGAGAACCGCTTTGAGGGACGCAAAACGGGTTGGTCCCTTGACTTGCTGCACATCGAAGGCGTGAACGAGCAAAGGAGAGAAAAAGTATTTTAAGCAGAAAGGGTGAGAATGGTGGCTATTCGTTATCCAAATGGAAAAAGCTATAACTCGCCGAAACAAGCAAAAGCGCAAAAACAAGCGAAGCAGTCACATACAGTAATCGCGGAATGACATTAGAGGAAGATATCAATGAAACAAACGAATATTATTTAAATCAGGAGATCGCTGTTATTCATAAAAAGCCGACTCCCGTGCAAATCGTTCAGGTTGACTATCCGAAACGCAGCGCAGCCGTTATTAAAGAAGCTTATTTCAAACAGGCGTCAACGACCGACTATAACGGACTATTTCGGGGTTTTTATATCGATTTTGAGGCAAAAGAAACAAAAAAAACAAAATGTCGTTCCCACTGCAAAACTTCCATGCGCACCAGGTTGAGCACATGAGACGAGTACACGAGCAGAACGGGATTTGCTTTGTATTGCTTCGTTTTACGAGTACAAATGAAACCTATTTGCTCGACGCCGCCCACTTGTGCGATTTTTACGAAAAGCAGCACGAAACGCGTAAATCGATTCGTAAATCAGATATTGAAAGGCTCGGTCACACCGTTAAAATCGGGTATCATCCTCGAATAGATTACTTATCGGTTGTCGAGCAGGTTTACTTATCCTGATTTTGAGGTTAGAAAGGAAGATATAGCATGTCAGATGAAAGAAAAACAAGACAAGGAAGGCGCCAGGCGCTAAAAAAAGAATAAAAAGCAAGGCAAAGGAAAGCCCGCCAAAAAAAGGCCTGTTTAAAAAAATCGTGCTTTCATTGCTTGCACTCGTGATGCTAGGTATGATTGCCGGAATTATAACAGCTTTTACAATGATCCAAGGTGCACCGGAGCTGGACGAAGAAAATTTGATGCTTACTCAAGCAATGCAGGTGTTCGATCAAAATAACGAATTTGTGTCACAGCTCGATTCCTCCGAGCGGCGGATCAATGTTCGGTTTCAGGATATTCCTTCTGTCGTCGAAGATGCCTTTACATCGGTAGAGGATGTCCGCTTCCGCCAACATTTCGGAATCGATATTCGGCGCTTATTCGGTGCGATTGTTGCAAATATTAGAGAAGGGTTCGGCGCTGAAGGAGCGAGCACAATTACACAGCAGCTAGTCAAGAATTTATTTCTAAATGACCAGAAACAGCTGACCCGGAAAGTGCAAGAGCAATATTTGGCGATTCAATTAGAGCAAAAATATTCGAAAGACCAAATCCTTGAAATGTATTTGAATCAAATTAATTTAAGCAATGGAATTTACGGAGTTGAGCTCGCATCACAAAAATATTTCAGCAAATCCGTCAGTGAGCTCAATTTAGAAGATGCCGCCTTACTGGCCGCGATTCCGCGCCGGCCAAGCTTCTACGATCCGATCAATAACCCGGAAAACGCCGAGAGCAGACGGAACCTCGTTCTCTCATTAATGGAGCAGCACGGTAAAATTACAGCTGACGAGGCGGAAGCAGCAAAGGCGATTCCGATTGGAGAACAGCTAAACGTCTCGGAAACAACAGAGGCCTACCCGTACGAGGCATTTTATAATCAAGTGCTCTCTGAGCTTGAAGAGATGGACGGAATTACGATTAACGATATTTATAATGCCGGGCTTGAGGTTTATACAACGCTTGATGTTAATGCGCAGGAGCATGTTGACAACGTATTGCAAACCGATGACTTTATTAGTAGCTATCCGGATAACGAAGACTTTCAAGCTGGTGTCACGCTACTCGATACAAAGACTGGCCAAATCAAGGCCCTCGGCAGCGGCCTTGAGGATACGGATATCCAGCGCGGCTTCAACTACGCGACCGATATTAAAAAACAGCCGGGCTCGACGATTAAACCGATTCTTGATTACGGTCCTGCGATTGAGCACTTGCAATGGTCTACCGCCCATATTCTCGTTGATGAGCCACATCAGTACAATACCGGCGACGAGATCCGTAACTTTGATCGTGCCCACGGTGGTTCGATGTCGATGAGAGAAGCGCTCGCTCGCTCCCGTAATGTAACGGCGATTAAAGCCTTACAGGAGGTTGGCGTTGAGCGGGCCGCTGAATTCGGAAAAGGCTTGGGCATTCCGATTGATGCTGACCCGATGCACGAGGCTTATGGTCTCGGCGGCTTTGAAACCGGCTTTTCTTCGCTTGAGCTGGCCGCCGCCTTTGCCGCCTTTGGAAACAATGGTCAGTTTACGGAGCCTTATACCGTTCGCAAAATTGTGTTCCCGGACGGACGGGAGATTGATACAACCCCTGACTCGTCAAAGGCGATGGAAGACTACACGGCTTATATGATTACAGACATGCTAAAATCGGCTGTCTCCGGACCGAACGGCACGGGAGCTAGTGCGAATATTCCCGGTCTTCCACTCGCCGGAAAAACAGGAACGACTAATTTTGATGAAGAAGTCATTCGCCAATACAATCTTCCGGATCGGGCCGTACCCGACGTATGGTTTTCTGGCTATACGACCAACTACACCGCTGCTGTTTGGGCAGGGTATACGAAGAACGGCGATAATAATTATCTCGGCACGCCTGAGGATCGTCGGTTAGCGCAGCTCATCTTTAAAGCAATTATGGAAGAGGTATCAAGCGGAGTTGAAACGGCCGATTTTGCAAAGCCCGATTCGGTTGTCGAAATTCCCGTCGAACGCTCAACCGGCTTATTACCAAGCGCATTTACGCCGAGCAGTGAAATCGTAACCGAGCTATTTGTTCGCGGTCATGAACCGAGTCAGGTTTCAGAAAAATTTGCTGACGACATTCCTGCGCCAACCGGTTTGAAAGCATCTTATGAAGAGGATAGTAACCAAATTATCGTTACGTGGGACTACCCGAGCGATCAAATAGAAAATGTCACATTTGAACTTACGATGTCTGTGAACGGTGGAGATAAGCAAACCGTGCAAAGCTCGAAAGATATGCAGTTTATTTTGTCTGAGCCTGAACCGGAGTCCACTTATCGCTTCGAGGTCATTGCCATCTCAGACGAAGACTCCAGCAATCGGAGTGATTCTGCTTCTGTTGAGGTCACCGTGACTCGTGCCGATGAGGAGGAAGAAGACGAATCGGACGAGGATGAGGACAATGACAATGACGAGGACGAGGAAGACGACACAACGGAGCCTGGGGACGGTGAGCAAGAGGAAGAAGATGACGAAGGCGAGGAGCAGCCAGAAAACCCTGAGGACGATAACCAAGAAAACGATAACGGCAACAACGGAAATCCAGATAATAACGGAAACGATGATAACAATGAGAATCAAGGGAATGGCAACGATGAAGTAAACGTCGAACCTGAGCAGAACACAGGAGATGGCGAGAACGAGAATGAATAGCTTTTCCACTTTACCTTAAAAGCTGGAGCAGCGGGGTGAATCCCGCTGCTCCAGCTTTGTTTATTTTATAAGAGCTCGCTAAACTCAAGTAGCTCTTGCTTCAGCCTTGCTTGCTCTTTGGCATGACTTACTAAATGATAACGGTCTCGCTCTTTCGTTATAGCCTGGATAAGAGCTTGCTTTGCTTCGATTTGGCACTGCTCCAGCATGCCTTTCGTTCGTCGCTTCATGTGCTGTTCGAGATTTAGCAACGCATCAGCGGCTGCCATACTCGCCGACGAGACGAGCTTCTCCTTCAGCTGCTTGATCCCACCTTCTTCAAAAAAATGCCCGCGGTGATTTAAAATAAGCTAAATAATCGCCTGGTGTGAGTGCAATGAGGCCTTCTACTGCAGGCATCTCTAGCTTTCTTTCAGGCTCTGGTCTTATGAAAGAAAGCGTCGGAAAGTCATGAAGGATCTCATTTTCGGCAGCGGTCAGCCACGCTTCAGTTGAGCGTTGCATCGTTTCCTCTAGACGAATCGCAATTGCTTTTAGCTCCCGTGAAAGAAAGTGCTCCGCGGCGCCACGCCATTCTGTAATGGCAGCGGCAAGAGCTTGCTGCTGCTCCCTTTTATTTGCACCGGTTACAGTAGCGACATTAATCGTTTCGGCGAATTCGTCTCCAAGTACGTAACGAATTCGTTCACGTAAGTAAAGAAACTGTTCAGCACTTTCTTGTTCTGCCTGATCACAAACGGTGACAAAAGATCGCGCTTCTATTTGTTCTTCCCATTTCTTCGCTTTTTGCGCGAGCTCTTCCTTCTTCGCTTCCTGCTCTGCTTTCTCAGACTGAAAAAAAGCGGATACCCTCCTCAAGCGTCTGATAATAACGCTCGCTTTCGTGCCGTAGCAAATTGAAGCCGAGATGCTTCAGCTCGTCGACTGTTCGCGTATAAAATTGTTGTTCGAACCGGCCAAATGCAAGATCGCTGTGAGTGTCCGTTTTTGCGAGCATTGCTCGCTTGCTTGAGAGATGATACACTTTCGGCTCCTTCACGCCATTGGCCTTCAACTGATTGTTTACATGCTTTTTGACTCCCTGTAATTCGCGCTCACTGCTCGCTAAATCAGACGCATTAAGGATGAAATACAATTTATCGTCACGGAAGCTGTCGTTTATTTTCGCCATTTGTTGTAAAAAAAATGCTGGTCAGCTTTTGAAAAAGCGTGATTGTAATACGTTAAATAAAAAACGGCGTCAGACTTGCGCAGCTGCTGAAAGGCGACATCCGTATGGCGACCATGGATCGAGTTCACGCCAGGTGTATCAACAAGCGTCATTCCGGCCTGTGTAAACGGACAGTCAAAATAAATCGTCACGTGCTCAATTAATGAAGCATAGCTTTCCTCTGCAATTAGCTGCTCTAATGTCTCGTGCGGAACGGAAATGCTCGAATCGAGAGACCAGTCAGCTTGAATAAGGCTTGATTTCATTGCGAGTAAATATTCAACGTACGTTTTTTTGCCAGCTTGTTAGAAACTCCTTCATTTTTGGCTTCCAGCTCGGCAACTCTTCAAGCGTCAACGGCTGATCGAGCTGGCGTGCAATCGCCGCGACTTCCTCCTTGAGCCGCTCCTCGCTTTTCACTTTAATCAGTGCAGTTTTATGCGGGTGCTTCTGTTCGGCACGCTTAATGATATTCACAGTCGCCGTTGTCGGATGAGGAGAAACTGGAAGAATCGCTTCACCAAGTAAGGCGTTCGCAAAGCTCGATTTTCCCGCACTGAACGCGCCAAATAACGAAATCATGAACGATTGCTGCTCATATTTTGTGAGTCGCTCCTGCAATCGCTGCCTTTCCTGACTGAAAAGCATAAGATCTTCCCATTTCGTTAAATGCTCCTTCAATTCATTTAGCCATCGGTCACTTATATTTTGCCGTGAGCTCCGCTGCTCGTTTGCCGGCTTGCTTGCCTCCGTTTCTGAATCGAGCACTTCTTCCTCAGACAACTCAATTGCCAAATATTCTAAGCCTGGTTCATCTATTCCACCCTGCTGACTCGCTGCGATTAGCTTACGCTCGTACAAGCCTACGTCGTCAAATGTATCCGCTAGCCGCTGATAGTGCGCGATTTGCTCCTCCAGCTCTTTCGTTTCTGCCTCCATTTTTTCAAGCATTTGCTCGAGCTGAGCCATTTGCTCTAATTGTTCGGCAAGCTCTTTTTTTTCGTATCCCAGTAATGCTGCATGCCGGTCAACCCCTGCTCAAGCACGGCAGCCGCTTTTGAACGTAAACTCCTAACTACGGTGTTTGTCCGCTCCTTTGTCAATGTATAAACATAATTGCGGTCGAACGGCCCCGCGACTACTGCCTCTGAGAAGAATGAGCCGTCTACGGTATATTCGACTTGCTTGATTAACGCTTCCACCTGCTCACGGTTAGTAAGCTTGCTAAGCTCTAGCTCGGCGAACGAGTGCTGTAGGTGAAACACGAGCTGGCTTTTGATTTTATCGTTCGTTTCCTGCACAAGCTTTTGTAAGCGTCGCTCCCGTTCCTCAGCGGTCTTCTTTTTTTGAAAAAACAAAGCCGACTTTAAAGCCTGGCTGAACACTCTCAAGCCATTGTCTTGCTAGCTCTGTTGTTGTATAAGGAAAAATGGTCACCTGCTGCATCAGCCGATCCCACTCGTGTTCAAAATGCTTTTGCAGCGTTTCCCGTGCTCGCTCGTTCTCCCGATAAAGCTGCTTGATTTGCTCGCGTTTACTGCGTTCGGCCGGACTAAAACCGGCATTCACAATATGAGCCTTCCATTGCTCGTTTACTACTTCTTTATCCTCCTCAAGCCTTTGCTTCACGCTTAAATAAAAGCTACGCTGTAACCTTTTTTCGGAATGCGACGATAGCTCGGCGCCATGCTGCAATATCCCTTTCAACTCAGCGGCAAACGATTGAAATTGATTGAGCCGATGAGTGGGCTCCCGCATACTCGTATAATATAGTTTAAGTGCCTCAATGCCCCAGCTGGAAAAGCTTTTACGAACCGTTTCATCAAAGGACTCGAATGAAAGCTCTTTCTCATTGTGTTTGTCTATTTGATTAATAACGATAATAAGCGGCTTCTGTTCATCTGACAGCTGTTTTAGAAAATAGAGATTCGTCTCCGATTGAACATGATTGTATTCCATGACATAGACGATAAAATCGGTCATATCGAGCGCTGCCAATGTCATCTGCTGATGCGTTGGATCGGTTGAATCTACCCCCGGCGTATCATATATTGCACTATTGTTTCCTAAAAAAGCGAGAGGGGCGTGAATCGTTATCTCGGCTATATCTGCACCATTCATTCCCCACTCACGGACGCGCTGCCATGGGACTTCACCTTCAAATGTGCGGGATTTCCTCGCTGCATCAACGAGCGTTAAGCCTAGTTCGCCATGTTTAATGCCGATAATGTTCGCACTTGTCGGAATTGGACTCGTCGGTAAAATCTCAGCCCCGAGCAATTGGTTAATAATCGTTGACTTTCCAGCTGAAAAGTGACCGCAAAATGCGAGCTGAAACAGCTGCTCTTCCTGCTTTTTTTTCAGAGCTGCCAAACGCAAAATTTCACTGTCGGTAAGCTCTCCATCTTTTCGTCTCTTGTCTACTTGTAAATCGATGCTCATCGTTAATACTCACTCCGTTATCCAGTTCACATACAATTCTCAAAGTATAACCTTTAGCCTGTCATTCTTGCCCTCATCCGCTTCTTGCCTTCACGACACATGTCGAGCAAAGGGCAAACCTCACACTTCGGCGATTGGGCTTTACAGTGATAGCGACCAAAAAAAATAAGACGATGATGCGTATCAGACCATAACTCCTTAGGAACCCTTTTCATTAACGTCTCTTCCACTTCCCGGACGCTGTCCTTCCACCGACAAATACCAAGGCGCTTCGAGACACGCTCAACATGGGTATCAACCGCAATTGCCGGCTCACCGAAAGCGACTGAGGCGACAACATTCGCGGTCTTACGTCCGACACCAGCCAGCTTGATCAGTTCGTCCTTCTCGCTCGGAACCTCGCCTCCGTAATTTTCGATTATCGATTGGCTCAGCTTCTTAATATTTTTCGCTTTACTGCGAAACAAACCGATTGAGCGAATATCTTGCTCAAGCTCTTCCAGCTCAACAGCGACATAATCCTCCGGCTGTTTATATTTCGCAAATAGACTTGGTGTTACTTTATTAACTAACGCGTCCGTGCATTGAGCGGATAGGACAACGGCTATTAGTAACTCGAATGGATTGTCATGAACGAGCTCACATTCAGCCTCCGGAAACATCTCGGCGATTTTCTTTAACGCTTCGTTCGTTTCTTTTTTTTGAAAGCACGGCCTACCCTCCTTATTTGAATGATCCGATTTCTAGTTACGATTCGAGCCAGTTAAAGCTTGGGAAGGCTTCTGACTCCTCTCGAGACTGCTCCGGCTTACGCTTCTGCTGATATTTACGAAATTTCTCTCCATGAATTTTAGCCTGAGCAACTGTTTTCACTCCGTTTCGCTTCCACTCGAATAAAATTCGGTCAATGTAGCGAAAATTGAGCTTGCCCGAAACTACGGCCTCTCTTAAAGCGGCTAAAATTAATTCAAGCGAATGCTGATCCTGATCGATCCACATCGAAAGTGTCTCGGCCTCAATCGGAGACAACGGCCGACAAAATTCTTGCTCGAATTTACGATACAAATGGCCTTCCTGTTCTTGCAGCTGCTGCTCTTGCTCGCCGAGCTCTTGCTTTTGTGTAAATTGGAGCAGTTTGATCCACAGCGGCTCAAGCGTATAAAATTCGTAAAGAATGCCCTCTTCATTCCAGTGTTTTTCCAATGATAAATACCCTTTTTTAACAAGACGCCCTAACAGCTCCGCACAATCACCTACCGAATGTGTCATTCGTTCACTTAACCGCTCTGGCGTCGGAAAACGATCCCCTTGTTCAATATATGATTGTACTTGAAGCAGAGCAACTAGCTCATCCTCGTGTAACCCGATTTTATGGTAATTTTCCAGCAGCAGCTTCGGTACTGCCAAATGCCCTCGTTCAATCCAATTAATGAAAAGCTTCTGCTCCATTTTTTCAAAACACCTCTTTGTCCATAGTATAACATGAGAATCGCTGTTATAGTGGCAGCTTCCCTGAAAGGAGACTATAGTCAGCACATTTCAGCAAGCCGAAAACATCGGCGAATCAGGTGGTTCCTCGAGCTAAAAGGAAATGGCACATCTTCCTTATGAAACACCCTCGGCAATTGTGAGGCTTTTTTCCCGTCTTGCTCGCGGCACACACTTTGTAAAGAAAGCACAGCTTGAAAAAAACTGTGCTTTCTTATCTCTTATGGATATAGCCGGTTTAATAAGCGCGGAAAAGGAATCGTTTCGCGCACGTGCTCAACACCCGATAGCCACGCTACCGTTCGTTCTAACCCGAGGCCAAAGCCGGAATGAGGAACTGAGCCGTATTTACGCAAGTCCAAATACCATTCGTATGCCTCCCGAGGAAGCTGATGCTCACCAAGCGTTTTTCCAACAGCTCAAAATCGTGGATTCTCTCTGAACCGCCAATAATTTCGCCATATCCTTCCGGCGCGATTAAATCGGCACAAAGGACAACATCGTTGCGCTCCGGATCCGGCTGCATGTAGAACGGTTTCAGCGAGGTTGGATAATGAGTAATAAATACCGGCTGGTCAAAATGCTCGGCAATTGCAGTTTCATGCGGAGCACCAAAATCGTCCCCCACGTGACGTCATCAAATCCTTTTTTGTGTAGAAATGCCAGCGCATCATCATAAGTCATCCGCGGAAACGGAGCTTTGATTTTTTTTCAAGGGCCGCCGTATCCCGTCCTAACGTTTTCAGCTCGAGCTGACAGTTAGTTAAAACCGATTGGGCTAAATAAGAGACGTACTGCTCTTGAATCTCTAAATTTTCGTCAAACTCGACGAACGCCATCTCGGGTTCAATCATCCAAAATTCGATTAAATGGCGACGCGTTTTTGACTTTTCTGCCCGAAAAGTAGGGCCGAAAGAGAATACGCGACCGAGAGCCATTGCTGCCGCCTCCATATAAAGCTGGCCGCTTTGCGAGAGGTATGCGTCCTCATCAAAAAAACTTAGTTGCAAATAACTCTGTCGTACCTTCTGGAGCACTCCCTGTTAAAATCGGAGAATCGACCTTAACAAAATCATTGTTATTAAAAAAATTCGAACGTCGCCCGAATAATTTCATTTCGAATTCTCATTACCGCATGCTGACGCTTGGAACGCAGCCATAAATGGCGATGATCCATCAGAAATTCAGTTCCGTGCTCCTTCGGAGTTATCGGATACTCAAGAGCTTCATGAAGTACGGTAATCGCAGAAACGGTCAACTCATATCCTGATGGCGCCCGCTCATCAGCCCGAACGGTTCCCGTTATGTACATCGAGCTTTCCTGCGACAAATTTCGCGCACGCTGAAACAGCTCGTCCCCGACCTCAGATTTGACCACAACCCCTTGAATATAGCCTGTCCCGTCACGCAGCTGCAAAAAGGCAATTTTACCGCTGGAGCGTTTGTTGGCAAGCCATGCACCGAGTGTGATTTCCTGATCGACAAATTGTCCAATCTTAGCAATAGTCGTTTTCAATTTATTCCCTCCAATATGAGCTCACAATATCGATATCCATTATATCCTTGTGTTAAAATCGTAGTCAATGGCGCTCTTGCTTCAAAGAAATCCAGCTGAATTTCCCTTCTTATCGCTGCAAGTTATAGCGCTTGACAAATGTACCGTCAGCAAAGGTAACGTAATAGTAGCCTTGCCGATCGGCATCATCAACAAATTTAATTTCGTAAATAGGTACTCCCCGTTCGAAGCCTAGTTTAACGTCTTGAACCCTTTTTATATTTGCCTCTTCTTTAGCAAGCGAGAGAGCTTGTTCATTTGAAATTCCTTCACTTCGTTTACTGTGCTCGACCGGCTTTAGCTGCTCATCGAGCCAAACGATGGCTTCGTCCCCATCCTGATCGAGTCCGCTCGTAACATAATAGGCGTTGGTCCCATGATAATAATTAACTTCATCCACTTCTTCCAATAGTCCTTCTCCAGTGACGATTTCACTCGCCTTCGTAAATGTTTCGTGTAGAGGAGAACGCACGATTTGATACGTATAAATACTGACTCCGATCAGGATAAGAAAAAGGATGATGAACGTCAGCCATAACCATTTTTTCATTGTCGTCCATCCTCCCTACGTTCGATAAATCGTGAATACCATTTGTTGCTCATTTTCATCATCCAAAGCCAACCCAAACATTAAATCCCGCTCTTTTAACGTTCGATTGAGCGAGTCGACAACCTTGTATAAGTCAGGCGAATGTTGGATGCGGACGGTTGATAATACTTCAATTTTCTTTTCCATCATAAGTCCTCCAATTTCTCCGCTATGCTGCTAAGGGCGACAAGTATTACTAAACATAGCTCAGCTCTTCGCGGCTATACTAGTACTACACAAAGAAAGGGGGCGAATATGAGCAATGACTGCTAAGCAATCAAAGCTCTCAACAGCAGAGCTTTTTCAGCAAACAAAACAGCAGCTCGCCCTAATGAAACGGGAGGGACTGGAATGGCATGAATTGATGCCATTAACGCTTCGACAGACCCGATTCCCCGCTCTTTTCGAGCAAGTAAGCAGAAGCGATAATCATACTAAATAATTCTCCCGCTCACACCTCACTGTATCCTGCACCGGCTCTGTGCAGGATTTTATTAATCCGCCCATATTGGTGGTTCGCTTCAGCCAATATTT
Source organism: Bacillus sp. JCM 19058 (assembly GCA_001310555.1). The sequence continues at coordinate 8,330 of BAXO01000090.1, read as the reverse complement.
TTTTTCTTCATCTAGCGTCAGCAGTTCGCCGTTTTCCAAAAGTGGCCGACCTTGAACATAAACATCGGTTACATCTGATCCTTTGGCCGCGTAGACGAGGTGTGATTGAATATGCTGCCGCGGCTGAAGGTGGGGCGCTCTCGGCTCGATCATAATAAAATCGGCTTGCCAGCCTTTCTCGATTTTACCAACATTGTGGAACTGAAGGGCCTCCGCTCCTTTTAATGTAGCCATTTGCAAGGCAGTGCCAGCAGGCAAAATCGCCGGATTTTCAGCGATACCTTTTTGTAGAAAGACCGCTGTACGCATCTCTTCAAATAAATCTAATGAGTTATTGGCAGCAACACTATCGGTCCCTAAGGCAACAAGAACCCCTGCTTCAACCATTTGCTGAATCGGTGCAATGCCAGAGCCTAATTTTAAATTGCTGTTTGGATTGTGGCTAACAGCAATAGAGTACCGGCTTAATAGCTCAATTTCGGCTTGATTTATATGAACGGCATGAGCCAGCAGCCAAGGAATGTCCTCTAATACGTCGAGCTCTTCTAGATGCACGAGTGGATGGCGACCAAATTTCTTGACATGCTCCTGAACTTCCGCTCTCGTTTCGGCTAAATGCATATGTACGGGAATATCGAGCTCAGACGCTACTGCCACTATTCGCTCAATAAAGTCAGGTGGACATGTATAGGGGGCGTGTGGAGCCATCATCGTCTGGATTCGTCCGTTTGCCCGCTGATGCCATGATTTCGCAAAATTTGTTGCTTCGGCAAGTTTTTCGTCCTGCTCCTCGCGCGGACAAAGACCGATCATTGAACGCATTAGTGTCGCCCTCACCCCAACTCGCTCAATATCCTCGGCCAGTTCATTCATAAACAAATGGTACATTTCCAGAAAAGTCGTCGTACCGGTCTTGATCATTTCTGCTAACGCTAACTCTCTGCCAGCTTTGACTGCAGCTAAATCCTGCTTCGCTTCAAACGGCCACATTTTTGTATCCAGCCATTGCTGTAGTGGCAAATCGTCGGAATGTCCCCTTAATAATGACATTCCTATATGTCCGTGCGTGTTCACCATTCCCGGCATTAGCATTTACCGCGCCCATCGAGCAAGCGGCTGGCTGCAGCACGCGCCTTCGCAGAGGCTCACCTGCCTCAACCTTGTCAAAATGCCCGTCCTTAATTACGACATAGCCATTTTCAATGAGCGGCAATTCTTCTCTCATCGTTACGATCGCGACATTTGTTATTAACATCAAACTCACCTCTTTTGCTGAACAGCAGCGTGCTTTTCAAGCAATGTTTCAAATTTCCCTTCGTATACTGGGACGTCCGGTAACGAGCGGATAAACCGTTTTCCGTAGCGTGCCGTTGAAATACGACGGTCAAACACAAATACGCAGCCTTGATCGTAGGTCGTGCGAATCAATCGTCCAAACCCTTGCTTAAAACGAATGATCGCTTGCGGCAAAGATATGTCCATAAAAGGGTTTCGTCCCTCCTCCTTTGCCCGTTCCAGCTGAGCTTGCAGCAAGTTGATCGGGCGGAGTAAACGGCAATCGGACTATAACCAGGTTCTGGAGTTCATTTCCCGGAAGGTCAACCCCCTCCCAAAAGCTGCTCGTTCCAAATAAGATCGCGTGCTCGTATTGCTTAAACGACTTCATTAGCTTTGCTCGACTGCCACTAGTTATTCCTTGGCCAATCGTCTGCAATGTTTGATCTTGATTCAGATCTTTCACATGCTGAAAGACGGTTTTTAGCATGTCGTAAGCTGTAAATAGTACGAGCATTTTTCCCTTCGTTTCATCAGCAATTCGCCAAATTTTGATCGCAATATCCTCAGCAAACTGTTGTTCAGTCACTTGATTAATCGCCGGAATATCGGAAGGAAGCAGAAGCTTAACCTGCTCCTTATAAGAAAACGGTGATGGAATCGTGCAAGTATGAACACCGAAATCTTCGAGGCCGAGACGGTTCACTTGGTAATCAAACGAATCGTTAATGGCCAAAGTCGCTGATGTTAAAATAACACTCTTTTTCTTTGCAAAAAAACTCGTCAGCAAGGCGCAAAGAAACGTCTATCGGTTTACTAAACAAATAGGTGGCGTTTCTCGCTCCCCGCGGTTCGATTTCAATCCAGTATACATGATCTGGATCGTATTCGAGCAGGAGCTGATACAACTGTTCATCTGCCTCATGAAGCATGAGAAGTGCTGCTTCAAAGTCGGCGAGAAGCCCGCGGTCACCAAAACTGAGCTCGTCTTTGGACCGGATAGAACGGTTACTGCGTGCGAAAGTAGGCGACTTATTTCCTTTGTTTCCGCATGCGCCCGCATCGTGCACTCAAGTACAGCCTGCCAAAGCGGACCGTTTTCCTGATAACTTTCGTAACGGAAGCGAATTCGACCAACATCGGTCGCCGTCGCTTTGCTTTTTTTTGTATACATAGCTGTGAAGCATTCGAAACAGCTCGTCTGTTTCGTCCTTGGCCGCAGATAGCCTTTGTTCAATTCTCTCAAAATTTACGTCCCTTTGTAAATCAAATTTGCTCAGCATACGATGCAGATGGCCGAGCATTCCGTCCTCCCTTGTGACGCCGATTCGCTGCCACAAATAGGAAAATGTTATATAGTCGGTTTTAATGCCTAAATGATCGCTAGCGGCCGTTTCAAAATGATGGGCTTCATCAATTACAGCATGACTATAGCTTGGCAGCAGCTGTTGATTTTGCACAAGGTCGGTAAAGAGCAGAGCATGATTCGTAATGATCACATGTGCTTCTAACGCCCTCCGTTTAGCACGGTGATAATAGCAGCGGGAAAACCAAGGGCTGTAACGACCGATATCGGAGACGGAGTCGCTTTGTACATCATACCAAAAGCTTCTGCCACCGGAAGGAAGATTTAATTCTTCAACATCACCGGTTTCTGTTTCTGTTATCCAGATGAGAATTTGGGCTTTGGCTAGAATAACATCGTATGTATCATTTTCAATTGACAGCAAGGATTGTTCAAATTTCCGCAAGCACAAGTAGTGACTGCGACCTTTTAGTACTGCGACCCGCAGCGAAAATGGCAGCATTTGTTCCAGCAATGGCAAATCCCGTGTTAATAGCTGATCCTGCAACGGAATCGTTTGTGTACTAATAACGACAGGATTTCCGCATTCGATTGCATAAAAGGCAGATGGAAGAAAATAAGCCAACGACTTGCCGGTGCCGGTCCCTGCTTCAATTAAAGCATGCTGAAATTGATGAAAGCAATGATCGACTTCTTCCATCATCTTCCTTTGCCCGTCCCTCATTTCAAACCGGGAAAAAGCCGCCTCCATCGTACCTCCGTCGACGAATAGTTGGTGCTTACTTGTCTGAAAGGTTGGTACTTTTCGCCCAGCTTCTTTGTCTTGCTGCGTGAGTGCGATTCGTTTGAGCGCAAGTTGCCGGTAGCAATCATATGTTTGTTCATTCGTTTCGTTTTTTTGTTATTTTTTTTGTGATGAGCGGCTGAAGCACAAGCTCCAAATCGCTCCGAAAGCGACGTGACAGCGGGATGAGCTGCTGCAATGTAAGCAAAGGCAACTGCGAAAGCTTTTTCAGCTGCAGCAAAAAAGAAGTCCCGTAACCTCAGCATCACTATCTGCCTGATGCGGTCGTTCATGAGCAATATCGAGCTGTTCAGCCAAATCGCCGAGCTTATAGCTTTCCTGCTCGGGATAAAGAATTCGAGACAATTCGACCGTGTCCAAAACCGGTAAAGAATGAAGCTGATACCCTTCATTTTCTAACTGTCGCTGTAAGAACAACAAATCGAACTCGGCATTATGTGCGACAAAATAAGACTGCTCAAGCATTGGCAGAAGCAGCGGAACTAATTCGGCAAAAGGCGGTGCATCGCTAACTACTGCATCTGATATTCCTGTAAGTTCTCTAATAAATGGCGGGATCGGTGCCTGCGGATTGACATAGGAGGCAAATCGTTCAATAATTTCTCCACCTTCTATCACGATAGCACCGATCTGAATGATTCGATCTCCTTGCTCGACCGAATGCCCGGTTGTTTCTAAATCGACAACGACATAACGTTCCAACATTTTAACACCTCTAACGCTCGGGAAGCTTTTTATGCCAAACCTCGTTCAACCACGCAAGGGAATGATTCGCCTTTTTATGGTGAGGCTCAATAAAAAAATAGCTCCTGAAAATAACGGTTCGCTTCTTCAACATTATCGAGCAGCGCATAGTTCCATGCTAACCCATGCAGCCAATCGACTTGGCTTGAATGAAGCTTCTTAAGCCTTTGATAGCAATGAATAGCCGCCAAATGGTACCCGTGCCATTCGCATACAAAGGCAAGTGACTGCAACGCAGCAGGAGTGTGCAACAGCTGAAGGCTCATCATCCACGCTTCAAGTGCCCGCTCCTTGTAGCCAAGCTCCCACTCGCAGCACCCGAGTAAATAGCAGGCCTCTCCGTCTTCAGAAAAGAATTGGAGCGACTGCTCAAAATAGTCTTTAGCGATAGCAAAGTTATTCACTGTATAATGGCATACCCCTAAATTATACACTACATCTGGATTTGCGGTAAGAGTGTTTGCTCGTTCAAAAGAAGCGATCGCTTGATCCGTCCTTCCTTTCTGCATGTGCCAGCAACCTATACCGATATATGCAAAATGGCGAATCCAATTGTCTCTACTCGTTTGCAGCAAAAAAAAGAAATTGCTCGGAAGCTTTTATTTTTTGTTTGTTAAACAAATAAGCATAGGCCAAATAAAGGAGACGAAGCTCATCCTTTTGGCCGTGAGCCCTTTCGATGGAAAGGGCTTTGGCTGCCTCTTCAAACATTTCAAGTCGATAATAAGTCGTCCCAGCAGAGTGATAGCCTTCCCGTGGCAGCTTGTCTGACATTTTTTTCTTTTAATAGTGCCAGTTGCTCGTCCATTTTCCCCCAAACGTCGAGCACAGCCTCGGTCGATTTTTCTAACAGCTGCAATTGGCTGTTTTGCTCCTGCTCGGAAATCATACTCCATTTCTGCTCAAGATCCTGATAAAGCTTGTTCCAAGCGCTGAACCAATGTTCCATTAAAAAAACCCCTCCCTTCTGATTTAGTTTTCATCGAAGGGAAGGGGAATATGCGACTTTATCGTACGGTAGAAGCTGGTTCAGTTCCTATTAAATCAACAATTCGGTTTTGTTCATCCATGATCGCGACTGTCGGCTGATGGCTGCTGACGTTCTCTTCAGCAATTAAAGCGTAGGAAATAATGATAATGACATCGCCTTCCTGCACAAGCCTTGCTGCCGCTCCGTTTAGACAGCAAATACCGCTGCCTCTCGGGCCTTTAATGACATAGGTTTCAAATCGGGCGCCATTATTATTATTCACAATTTGCACCTTTTCATTTTCGGCAATATCGACTGCGTCGATAATGTCTCATCAATCGTAATACTGCCAACATAATGCAAATTGGATTCCGTGACGCGTGCCCGATGTATTTTTGCTTTCATCATCGTCCGAAACATCATTTATTCCTCTCTTCCTCTGTTTGATTTACCTCGACAATGATATTGTCAATCAAACGCGCTTTTTCGAATTGATACGCCAAGAAGAACATTTGTCCCTTCAAGCTGTTCATGGGTTTCGAGTCCAGGATAGCTCAACACCTCGACATAATCCGTCTGCCCGTTTGTCAGCAATTGAAGCTCGGCACGAATGACTGCTTTAATTTTCTCGCTGGACCGCTCGCCAGCTGAAATCAATGCTGCCCCTAGCTGCAAAGCTTTGTAAAGATAAGGGGCTTCGAGCTTCTCCGCTTCGCTTAAATAGACATTGCGCGAGCTCCGTGCCAGCCGTTTGTCTCCCTTATAATCGGACAAGTGATAACCTCCACCGGCAGGAAAAATGTATCGGTCAAATTGCGAATGACGGCCACTTGCTGAGCATCCTTTTGCCCAAAGTAGCTCGATCCGCCTGGGTAAGCATAAACAGCTTTAAAACAACCGTTGCCACTCCGTTAAAATGTCCAGGACGACTCTTGCCACATAAAACATCGGTCCCCTTTTTCACATCGATCCCGACCTTTAGCTCACCGGGGTACATTTCCTCGATCGTCGGGTAAAACAGTATATCAGCTCCGACTTCTTCAGCAAGCTGCTCGTCTCGCTGGATATCGCGCGGATATCGTTCAAAATCCTCGTCCGGTCCAAACTGTAACGGATTCACAAATATGCTCAGAATGACGAAATCATTTTCAGCTTTAGCCTGCTTTAACAAGGAAAGGTGCCCTTCGTGCAAAAAGCCCATCGTCGGAACAAAGCCGATATCCTGCTTTTTATTTTTAACTTCGGCAACCGCTCCTGTAGCTCTTTGACTGTCGATATTTTCCGCATTAACTGTTTCCCCCATACAACTTAACGGCAGCCTCTTGCTTCATTGTAAAGCTGTGGCTTTCTTCTGGAAATTGCTGTTCCTTTACCTCTTTTACATAATCAGCGACTGCTGTTTCAATCGTTTCCGAGATTTGCGCATAGGCTTTTACAAACTTTGGGACATGCCCATTTCCGTAGCCGATCAGATCGTGGTAAACGAGCACTTGTCCGTCGGTTCCTGCTCCCGCACCGATTCCTATTACCGGAATATTCAGCTGCTCAGCAAGAAGTTTGCCCAATTGCTTTGGCACACATTCAACTACAAGTGCAAAGGCTCCTGCTGCTTCAATGGCTTTTGCGTCCTCCAGTAGTTGTTGTGCACTTTCTGGCTCTTTTCCTTGCACACGGTAGCCGCCCAAGACACCAACCGATTGCGGAGTTAAGCCGAGATGACCGACAATGGGAATTCCTGCACTTGTCAGGGCAGCAATCGTTTCGATTACTGTGCCTGCGCCTTCAAGCTTAAGCGCATCTGCACCAGCTTCCTGCATAATTTTGCGGGCATTGCTAAACGTATTTTCAAGGCTCGTATGGTGGCTAAGAAACGGCATATCGGCCACTATAAACGTCGATTTTGCTCCACGCTTCACCGCCTTTGTATGCAAAATGATGTCATCGACGGTGACTGGAATCGTTGAATCGTAACCGAGAACGACCATCCCGACCGAATCGCCAACGAGAATTAGATCGACCCCAGCTTGCTCAACAAGCTGAGCAGATGGTGCATCATAAGCCGTAATCATCGCTATCCTTTCGCCATTGTCCTTCATTTTTTGAAACTTAGTAAACATCTTCATGATTTTTCCTCCTTTTTTTTAAGGAGGGCTTCATCGAAACAGCCACGCACAAAATCCTTCTTTGCCATGATAAGAAGGATAGAATAGGAAATACACCTCATGCTAGTAGGGAGGCGCACGTTCTGTTTATGAATCCCTCTGTCCCAGTCGTATTAGATCAAGGCAGATCCGAGCTTAATGTATATTTTTACCTTGCGACGGTGCAGTTCGCTGCGGATACCGCCCATCGCCATCAGTATAACAGATTTCTATTCGCTTTGCCGAGTAATTTGAATGTCTGCCGAATAAATGGAATGGGTGACGCCATCTTCATCCTCGATGAGTAGTACACCGTCGTCTGTAATTCCTTTAGCAAAACCGTAAATAACTTTATGGGGTGTTCTCGCATAAACGTACGTTCCCAAACTGTTGGAATGAGCTTCCCACAACGGACGAATCATTTGAAATCCGTTTTGTAAATATTCATCATAGAGCCATTCGAACTCGTTAAAAAAAAGCAGCTACAATCGGGGCGCGCCGCAACGATTGCCCTTTTATAGCAGCAAGAGAAGTCGCCAAGTCTTTAATCTCAGCGGGAAAATCTTCGCTTTTCTGATTAACGTTCATTCCAACACCGATAATCGCAGCATGAACAATATCGGGATCAGCCTGTATTTCTGTTAGGATGCCGACAACTTTTTTTTCCTTGGCACAGCAGGTCATTCGGCCACTTAATTTCCGCTTGAATGCCCGTTTCTTGCTTCAGTGCTCGTACGAGGGCAACAGCTGTCAATAAGGTGAGCTGCGGTGTTTTTTGCGGTGGCAGCTGCGGCCTAAGGATCAAGCTCATCGAAATACTTGTGCCGGCACGCGAATGCCACCTTCGTCCTAACCGTCCTTTTCCTGCTGTCTGTTCATTTGCTACGACGACCGTCCCTTCGTGAGCCCCCTCTTGCGCAAGGCTACGGGCAATCGCCTGTGTCGTTGGAAGCGATTCATAATATTGAATTACTTGTCCAATTCGGTCCGTATCTAAATGAAGCTTGATCTCATGCGCCTCGATTCCATCGCTCCGTTTAATTAACCGGTAGCCTTTCCGCGGTGCCGATTTGAGCTCATAGCCTGTTT
>BAXO01000089.1 GCA_001310555.1 Bacillus sp. JCM 19058 | reverse complement strand
AGAACCATCCATGTAGCTCGTTGACTTTTTCTTAATTCCACTAAAATACATAAAGCGCGGTCATTTTTTTGATTGAAGATTGCGAATCTTTATCAGTAAAACTAAACATGTTAATTTATCATCATTAAGCAAGTCTCTAACTAATATGACGAGGCAAATCTTTGCTTACAGAGCTGCCCTTCAATACCTTTCCATTCTTTTATACGAACGTTAAATGAGGAAGCTCCTCTTTCTACAGGTTTAACCTACGGAAAACGGCGTCTTCTTTATCGTAATCGAATGGTGAGTTTTTCGGTAAATTAGCAAGCTCCCAGCGAACGGTTCTTGTTAGCCCTTCCTTTCGTGAAATAGGTTCTTCATAATTAAATTGCTCGCGTAGTTTGGTCGTGTCGATCACGAGATCCTGTCTTGTGTCAAATGGTAATTCATCCTGCATAGTCCCTTTAGGAACCGAAATTACTTGTCCCTTCCAATTCATGACTTCCCCGATTTCTTCCACTTGTTCAAGCAAAGATAAGGCTATACTTTCACCAATATTTATTATATGAGAAGCAGCTTCTTTATTATCTACGGCCATAGCAATCGCTGAAGCGACATTTTCAACATAGCCCATCGAAGTTCTCCAGTCAGCCATTCGTTCATCTAATAAAATATACGGTCGTTCGTCTTTCATGCGCTGAACGTATTCAAGTAGTCTCCTTTGTGGATCGTTAGGTCCATAAACCATTGGAAGCCTCAAAATGGTTGCTGAAAGCTCTGTATTGTTAAGGACGGTTTGCTCTACCAAAATTTTTTTCGTAATCATGCGCAAAGTCCTTCTGTAGTTTCCCTCGATACGGAAACAGTACGCTTCTTAATTCATCTGTCTCCTTTAAAGGAACCCTTTGAATGCTACCTGCTTTCATTCGATTGAGAATTTCGTATGCTCGATAAACGTCTACACTACTAATGACAACAACTCGTTCAACTAAACCTTGAAATACGTTCATCACCATTTGGGCATGCTTTTCAAAATAAGGTATCATATCAAGCACAACAGTTGGATTCACCTTTGTAATTTCTTTCATTTGTTGTTCAAGCTCATCGCGCTCTCCATAAATATGCCGAACATCTCCGAGTAAATTTGAGCTCGTTTTCCCGCGGTGAAAAACCGTGATATCGTGTCCCTTCTCCTGCAAGGCGCGGACAACATAAGGGCCTATAAAACTCGTTCCGCCGATGATTAAAATTCTCATCATACCCCTCCTCGTGAATGATTGGACTTCTTCACCCGTGTCACATTATGGCTCCCTCGAACATTTTTTTCTAGTGATACATTCCATACGCAGGTTCAATCTCCTGCTTGTATAAGCGATTTTCCCCATATGGCGGTCTTTTCGGAAGCCAGACCTGTTCTTCAACCACTTACGGGTCTATAGGATAACGTATTCGGGCTACTGCATCTTCTTGCTCCGCCTAAAGATTACACTTCAGACCGGTAATTGCATAAAATGTATAAACACTTGAACATGGAAGGAGGTATAGTATGATCCAAATAGCGGGGGAACCTTTTCAACAAAGTAGCATGTGGCCAACTGGGGGTATTGAACGTGCGATTATTCAACGGATGAATAACAATCCGACGGTTTATTCGTACTCATCCGTAGACGAATTGTCATTTGAGCTTAGCTTACGAAAAAATATCGTATTAAGTGCAAGGGCCATGAATCAAAGCAATGTACAGTTCGCAGTATTTGAAAATTCCCGCTGTAATCCTCAATACTGGCTTTTGACGAATACGGGTGGATTCCAGCTGCGGCAAGGCATAAAGCCATCGGACGCGATTCAAGATATTTATTCGAACAGCTCGCTATATGCATTTGAATGTGCAACAGCAATGATTATTATTTATTATCATGCGGTCCTAAGCCTTATAGGCGAGCAGTTATTCAATCAATTTTTTTCAAAACATCTATTTATATAGCTGGCATGCTGATCCTGACCTTGGACTAACGTCATATGATACACACTACTTCCTACCCGGAGACGTCGTCTACTTTAATAATCCAGATTTCGATCCTCAAACGCCTCAATGGAGAGGAGAAAATGCCGTTGTTCTCGAAGATGGTACGTATTTTGGTCATGGAATAGCAATTGGAACAGCTGAACAAATGATTCAAACTTTGAATCAAGCGAGAAAGCCGGGGAGCAATCAATCAGCCTATTTGATGAACAGAACGACGAGACCTTCCTTTGACCATTTGGCGAAAATTGCAATGGGGCAACGAAGCTACTCTTACTATAAATCCCAACATATGATCGTCCATCATAGCAAAAATTCAATTTCGTTTGATCAATATTTGCTTTTATTGTACACGATGTACAATCATATTAGTTAACACAAGGCTACCCGCTACTTTTATTTAATATTGAACCTGGGTTTATTCGAATATTATAATCACCATTTTCTGGAAACGCAGTGATAGAAGCAGATTAAATGAACCAATCGTAACATCCCCCTACAATAGTATAAGAACGATCCGGTCATAAACTGAACTCATTTCCCAGTTAATTTCAGTACATGTCGACACGAATAGCTTGGCCGAGTCAACCTGACTAACAAGATCCATTCCTACACTTGTTCCCACCCTCCCTTCGGTTCATAAAACAGCGATGCGACTCGTGTGCTTGGCATCATCCTTTAAAGCATAGCGTACGACGATAGTCGTAAGAAAGGTCTTATCAATGATCAGGCCTTTTTTGTATGCGAAGTTTAGACGGATGGACGAAGTGGCTGGAACCTAGAACTAGTACAGTTAAGATAGTTCAAAAAAAGAGGCGGTAGCATGATAGCAATATTATTTGTAAAGGCGAGTGACCGAAATCCAAAAGACTCTGTGAGCCTAAACCTTTATGAAACCTTTCGGGTGCGTAACCAAGAGACACATCTTTATGAAGAGATTGAAGAAAGATGACTCAACGATTGAAAAGGAAGTGTTCATAAACGGCTGAACAGGAGCGATGATCTTACTAGACTACCGTGTAGCTGAATTGGACTTAAATTTCGATTCTTAGCAGTATTAAAAAAATAGTAGGAGGATGAATAAAGATGAGCAGACTGAATTCATTATTTCGAAAAAAGATTGGTTTTCCGGAAGATCAAAAAATAACTTTTGAAACACTAAATACTATTCTTGAAAAAACAGCCACAGCGTTTCCTTTCGAAAATGTAGCCATCATTTCAAATGAAATAAAAGAGGTAACGAAGGAGAATTTGATTCAAAAGATACTTGTGAATCATAGAGGAGGTCTCTGCTACGAACTAAATCCGCTGCTTTACTTTTTCTTAATCGAAAATGGATTTGATGCCGTTTTAGTTCGTGGGGAGGTGTACAATGATGAAAAGAAGGACTGGTTCCACCTTGAAAGAACTCACTTAGCGATTCTTTTGCAACATAAAGGCCAATCCTATTTAATAGACACAGGCTTTGGGGACAGCTTGCCGTTAATGCCTGTACCTTTAACTGGCGAAACAGCCGCCTCGAGAAACGGGGAATTTCGAGTCAAAGCAATGGAAAATACATATGGCAACTATGTATTGGAAGTGAAGTTAAAATATAAAGACACAGAATGGAAATTGGGTTATGCTTTTGATTCAAAACGACCATTAGACCACATGTCTGAATTAAATGATGTACAAGAAGTCATCGTCGAGCACGATGAATCGCCATTTAACAAAAAGGTTCTGATTACACAGCTGACAAACGATGGAAATGTTACATTAACCAATACGTCCTTTACGCAATGGATAAATGGCAAAACGAAAAAGGAACAGATTGACGATACAAAGTTTAAACAATTAGCCGAGCAATATTTTGGGTTTTCAGACCTGTAAAGTAGCCAAAGGGCAATAGATCAATTGCGATGACGCTCGTTTGCTGGGGAAAAAGGCAGTGACTGCCTTCCAATTACCGGCATAAAACGTATGAATGGCAGCGCTCGAAAAATACGCGACTAGCACGACTCATGCACGGAATCGAATTAGTATAACGACGCAGGTGCTCCCGCGATTATAAGTTGAATCAATACGAGCTGGATTTTGGCCCTGTTGGGCTAAAATCCAGTCCCTACATGAATACTATTTATCCGTGCATTATACTGAACTTTGAGTAAGAAGGAACCAAGATTTCAGGGAATCATCGATATACTTTACAATTATTAATACCCTTTCATTAAAAATGCGGTGATTATTTGAGGGCTTGGCGAAATATATCGTTCACTCATTGTAAGCTTGATCATCGTTATCCCTTGTATGGAAGCAAAAAAGTAAAACGCCATTTCTGCAGCATTTCCCTGATTAAACTGACCAAGCTTCTGACCCTTTTCAATTAATCGAGCCGTTTGGTTTAGCATTGCTTCACTCTGTTTGTTAAGAGATTGAATTTGAGGAGTAGGCTCGTCCATCGTTGCGGAGCGATTCATAAGCATAAGAAGCTCCGCAAATGTATCATCATTTTCAAGATCATTCAAAATGTTCAACGTAAAGTTTTGAATGATTTCAGCTGGAGATTCATCGCTTTGAAACTCTTTCACGACTCTACCTAGCCCTTCGGCAGCATAAGAAACTAACTCATTAAATAATTCTTCTTTGGTTTTATAATGGCGATACATCAGTCCTATGCTGATTCCAGCACTGTCTGCAATATCCTGAACATTTGTAGCTGCAAATCCCATTTTTGCAAATAGTTTTATTGCAGCCAAATGGATTTTATTTCTGGTTGCTGTTCTCATTGCCTCATACTGTTCTTTTGTTCTTGGCAATAGACTCTCCCCCTTTAAAGAATGACTGGCCGATATTTAAAATGCTAGGCGATAATGCTAGGTTTCGGCTCTCGGTAAAAGTTTTATTGACAGTCATTTAAACACGATCAAAGTTCCTTTCACTTAGCACGCACCTATGCTTACTATTTCACATATTTCAAGGATAAAAGATTATTTATCCCGTTCTTTTTAGACATTTTTTTCCGGCAAAGGCTTCCTTTTGTATTCTTCAAATCCTAATTTTTTTGTATAATTTCATGGCAGGAATATTCGTATCAGCAACCTCTTCAATAACGTACTCTTTGTACGGAGTGTTTTCAAGAATATGGCGTATCATCTGCGATGCCGTCCCTTGACCTCTATATTCGAGAGCTGTCCCGACAAATTCAATTGAGCCTGTATCAGGAGGTAAATCTTGAAAAGGGCTTTCAAATTCTTTTTTTCAAAAAAAACTCCTGCAAGGCTCCCCTTAAAAAAAGCCTAAGTGCTTTCTCAGCTCTCTTTTATTTAGTCTTACCGATAAAGCAGTACCGTCTGTGCATGCCACCATTCCAGCAACCTTATCCCCTATGATAAATACATAAAATTGCTCTAAAACAAACATGTGGCAAAAGCCTTCGCAATGATGTTTTTATCCTTGGAAAAAAAAGCCGAGCCACTGTGTGAAGCCATCGGCAAAAATTTCAGACATCTGCGTCCTTACATCAAAAGAAGCTTTATCCGCCTTGACGATACTCATAAATTCTCCTGATTGCATAAACACTTCCCTCTCCGTTTTTTTTCAATGAATGAATATATTTTCATTGTAAAAAAAAGAGAACTTATTTGTCAAACCGTTTTCAACGTCTATCCTTATTACGGAATAACATTGGACTCCCTACAAAAAAACTGTAGTTAAGTTCAGGGGAATACCTTTAGTACGATGGTATTCCCCCTTAATTAATATCTAATATTTTGCTACAAAATATGAATAAAAAGTAAATATGCAGAGTATAGAAAAACAGATTATTATTGTTAATAATTGAGTGGTAGTTAAAACGACGTCCCCCAAAACAGAGAACATAACAAGGATTGCCACAAACAACGCAATTAATATAGCACTTCTAGACAAAGATTTTTGTTTGATGTATTTTACACGTTCATCATTTCCTTGTAGTCCAGGAAATACATTAGCTCCTATAAATGAAATATAAGCCAAAGTCCCCCATGCAAGTAGTTCTACAAAAGAAATATCACCTGTTGAAAACCCTAAAAATAACCTAGTTATAAATATTAATAAGAATAAACTTCCAACAATATAATATGTCTTTTTTGATACAAATTTCATTAATAAGATTACCTCCTTATACTGCCAGAGTAACACATGAAATATGTTGTTTTTTTGACTTTTATTGTTGAAGTGAATCAGCTACCACCTAATTCCCTCTTGATGAAAAGGTTATCCTCTCTAAATCCTTCGGGAGATCCAGACTTTGAAGCGTCAATGAATTGATTCGATGAAAAATGATAGATAACGATATTTCGATAAGAGCAGCTGGTACAACAAAAAAAAGTGCGCGTTTGAAATTGATGATCTCAAAGCACGCACTACTTTTATTTTTAGGATATGATGGATTCATGTAACCTTAACTGGAAATAGCCGAAGCCTCGTTAGCTATTTATCGTTTTACATTGAACTTGTGCCAGGCCTTTTCCCATTGGCAATGAGTCGATTGATTTTTTCAATTAGCGGTGGAAGCTCGTTCATCGTATTGATCGTAAAATCTGCTCCGTTTTTCAAAAAGGTTTCTTCTGTTTTCGAAATGATCCTTTCCTTATCTGATTTAGAAAGTGCCTGAAACTCTTCCGCGCTTAATCCCATTTCGGAACTACCAGTTATGACACCGACAGACCATACACCTGCATTAACTCCCTCTTGTATATCAGAAGTGGTATCGCCTACTTTTACTACCTTCCAAGCTGCTGATAGTTTTAAGGCTTCCATGTTCCGATAAATCATAAAAGGATACGGCCTACCAAAAGAATCCGTATGATCAGGAGTGAAGTACACATCTGGGCCATACCCTTTTTTTCAAAGCATTCGGTACAACGACATCCATCATCGTTTTCGTATAACCTGTCGTTGAGCCAATTTTGAGTCCTTGATTTTTCAAGGCTTGCACCGTCTCAATTACCCCTGGAATCGGGTCTGTATACTCCGACAATGAGTCCATCAACGCAGGTTCAAATTCGGCATACAGGTTCTCTACGTCTTGTTCATTAAATACCCTTCCAAATTTTTCTTCCCATAAAGTAGAAATTCTCGGCATCGATAGCATGACACGAATATGATCAATTTTTAACATTCCCATCGGTGCTCTTGCTTCTTCCAGTGTCACTTCAATCCCCGCATTCTTAAAGATATCAATAAATACGTTCACTGGTGCAAAACATCCAAAATCGACCGTTGTTCCTGCCCAATCAAAGATTATTCCTTCTATTTTATTCATTGCTTCACCACTCCCATATATTCTTCAATAATATGACATAACTCTTGAATATCCTCTTCGTAAATTTCACCAATATTTCCAATTCGGAATGTATCTGTATCCGTAAGCTTTCCCGGGTAGATCACATACCCTCTGTCTTTCACAAATGAATAAAAGTCTTCAAAGCAAAATTGCTCGTTTGGAAATAGAAAGGTTGTAATAATCGGTGATTGCTTTTCCTCTGCAATATAGGCATGTATCCCTACTTTTTTCAGCCTCTCTCTTAACCGTCTATTATTATTTTCATAGCGTGAATGTCTTGCATGGATACCGCCTTCTTCTATTAATTCATCAACCGCTTTAGAAAAAGCAGCTACTACATGTGTCGGGGACGTATAGCGCCATTTCCCATCCTTGTCCATTTCCTTCCATTGATCGTATAAATCTAATGCAAGGCTACGGGAATTCCCTTCACATCCTAACAGCTTCTCAAGCTTAGCAATGACAAAACCAAACCCTGGTACCCCTTGAATACATTTATTGGCGCTGCTTATTAAGTAGTCAATGCCGAGCGAAGGAACATCAATATCGATCCCGCCAAAGCTACTCATCGCATCAATGATTCAGCTAGTACTTACTCTCACGGAATCCATGCTTCTTCCACGAGAGTAAGCCCATCGTTGAGCCATTCGACTCCCGTATGACAGATCAGGCGGTAGCGTCTGTGAGCCCTTTTAAGGTGTCGCTCGGTGTGCTAATTCAAATCCTCTTAAAGATAGTCGCTTAATTAACGTTCGGTAACTTAGCCGGAGTGAAGCGCTTAGGTAAAGACACATGTTTACCCTTTGTTAGACGAAACTTGAAACGGCTGTTTATTTTTTTCAGGTCATTGTTAATTGTTCAGCTGCGAAAATTTTCACTTGAAACACTCCAGTTTGACTTAACTATGCAGACTTCCTCTTAACCAAGGCCGATGTCGATACGGACCAGTTGGGATTTGGATAAGGGTCGTTTTTCGTTGTGGATCAATTTTGTAAATCTCATCACACACATTCGCATCGAACCCGAGAAGTGGATGTCCCCCCATTCCGATTGCCGATGCTAGTAATAGTAATCGTTGTACAAGCATACCTGCTTCCATTTGTTGAATCCGATATCCTCTGTATCCCAGTGCCGTTTTAAAGTACTCTCTGTTCCCCGCTACGTGTAGGCAGAGTGGTACTTGGAACATATTTACATTACTTCCGGACATTCCGTATTGTAACTGTAATCGATAATCTCCTCGTTGTACTAGACGTAACGCGTGAGAAGGACTGTCATACTGATAAGCGCCGTCTGGAATGCCCTCAATATTATACAAACAACAGTAAAGTGAGACACGGGGCTCCTGCTCCTTTTGTACTCCATCCAAATCATTTCGATAGGAGAAGGAATCCATCGCCCCCTTCAGCAGTGTAGCCAGCTGCTGTTGACTTACCTTTCCTAGAGCGAAATCTACGTCCGGCGAAAATCGGTTTCGGCAGGCTGATGCCAAATCATATGGCAACTGTTTTACGTAAGGCAGAGCCACCGTTTGACCCTCAAAGTCTGTATTTTCCTCCTTGACATGCCGAAACGAGCTAGTTGATTCCAGCATGGACGCTTCATTCACCTCGGTTAACGTCGGATACTCTATCACCCTTTGTGACTGGACGTAATGAGTAGGCCGAATCGCTGGCAACTCTCGGCACAAGTTAGTGGCAACAACGTCTGTGCCACTTTCGTTAGTCATGCCAATCGCTGGTTCGACCGATAGCGGGATAACTGCATACACACTCTCCTCCTGCTCAGAAAGCCCAAGCAGGTGGTTAAAGGCCCGATCAAGAAACTGAAAGCAAACCCTTGATGCGAAGCCAAAACGCTTCGCTACTTCAAGTAACTGTCCAATCAACACACCAGCATCCAACCCTTGCAGGCGATAGCAAAATTATTGTATTTAAAGAAATTTTTCCAGAACATTGTCGTCACAAAAACGGCACCAAAACAATCGGATATGTTACAGTGATTACCATGAGCCCGTGATATATATGAATCGAAATTCCCTTCCCGTAACAGCACTAAGCAGTGATGGGCTACATCATAATGGTAAACACCCGGAGGAACATTCTCTATCTTCAGATACACGTACAATTCGTTTGGATACAACGCCCCTCCAGAAGGAACAAACCGCCGATACGACTGCATGAGGTCTGCTTGCTCTACGGAACCCAAGGCATTGACAGACTCGCTAATTTGAGTAAGTCCGAATACATACCAGAGAAAATGACCGATTTCACATTGGTCAAGCTTTACTGGTACTTCCCGCCCTTCAAGCGTCAGCGGTACTTCCGAAGAAAGCGGAACCACAGGTAAGTCACGGTAGAGCTTATACGTAAGCGGTGCATCGTCCCAAGCTACTTCCCAATCTGAGGGGCTTGCCTGATCAATGTTAAAGTGTAGGTTATGCAGAAATGTCTCTAAACTCATCCTCCTACCTCCTAACCATCGGTTACGGGAACGGATGCGGATGTGGATTGAGTTGTTCAAGTGTTAGTGGTTGTTTTTCATATCCGAGTTCCATTGGCACCTTGAGCACCTTTCCAGCCCTGTTACGCGGGTAAGGTGTTGCCCGAATGTCATCGGCAGCATCCCCGGAATCAACACTTTCACGCAAAACAGTCCGTTTCGTTTTATTTCCGGTATCGTCTGATCCACCACGATCACATCTAGGTTCAATCGGCTAAATTCCTGAAGAACATCCCGCAGATCATCGGTAAGGTCTGCATGCCCTGACTTCCATTTGAATTCCTCGTCAAACGTTCGCAATGGACGGTTATCATCTAGCAAAAACTGTAGGCGTTCTTGCGCTTCCGGCAACCCATACAGCATACCATGATCATCCATCTTCCGTACTAGGGAAGAATCTTGCAACATTTGCCTATACTCCTGCTGATTTGCCTCAAAATTTTCGTCTAGTATCAGCATCATACCAGCCAACTCGTGAACCGCGCTTTTCACCGCTCGTATTGGGTCAAGATGAGCGCCAGCAGCACTTATAATATTTAACCCTCTTTTTTTTTCTATTTTTCGCCAACGCCAAAACGCTTGGAATTCCGTTTTCCATCGTCGAGTTAAAAAAAATGCAGATCATATCCGCCCACTGTCCGTACACGGTCGATCATTAGCTCTAATTCTTGGTCGTTAGTAGAATAAGGGTCAAGGCGCGGAAGTGTCAGCTCCGCATACCAAGTCATCAGGAACGAATCACGCTCCACGACCTCCATAATACCGTAGAAAATGGCCTCCTCTAGACTTCCGCCTAACGCACACCCATTGGAAGTTTCATAGACAAACCCCTCTCCGCAGCCTAAGCTATAATACGCAAGCAGCTCTGGAACTAGAATAGGACGCTCTTGCAAAAATGAATAGCCCCAAACCCAATTGATGGAGTGATCAGGATTAAACGCTTTAAACGGAAAATCGGGCAGCGCATACTGTTCCTGCGCGTGTACGCCTACCTTGATAGGATTGAGTGCTTTGCCCTCCAGGTTACGGAAACTGTCATGGACTACTGTCCGTTTACCTCGTGGAGACAAGCCACAATACCGTTCCAAACCCTCCAAGATGGCCGTCGACTCACTTATCGTGTAAGAATGAGTCCGACCAGCCACGCCTTCGTCCCCCGTGAACAACGGCAGATTGACATTGACATCAGCAAATGGCAGGACAAGGTCATACATTTTCCCATTTAAAATGCCGGTCCGATGATCCAAATAGTCTTTGTTTAGAACATTTCTCAGCTCCTCCATCGAACGACAGCGGTAACTGTCAGTGCTGATCTTCGGACTAGGCTGCAGTGCAATTCGGGAGGCGTCCGGTGAATCGTCGGGTAATTGACTACAGATTGGACAAAACGGTTCGGGAAGAAACGAATGCCATGAACTCTTCAGCGATTTCAGATTGATTAAACATAAGCGACCTTCGGAGTGAGCCTGATCGCCTTCTAATACTCTCCTTGCCTCTGCCTCGAGAAGATGGGTCATCTGCATTATTCCCGTGCGCGATGCCCAGGCATCGCTCAACATTTCCCCGTTCTCTTCAAGTCTCCTCTCTAACTCCCACATCTCTTTACGGTCTCGTCCGGCCATGAGACGTCGCTTATCTGCACACTGAGAGCACCCTAGCGTATTTGGGCGTACTAACGGCCCAATTACGCCCTCTCCAAATGAAACGAAGCCTCTCAGCCAAGGAATACCAGTTGGTCGCAGCGCCTCTTCCGCCTTTTTATGAATGGAAGGATTCAAAGTATCGTCCAATACCATAACTAAATCGGTCGTTTCCGGTACTCCCGCCTCAAGATTAGTACAGCGGACTACTTCATATTGAGCGGACAGTTCTCCGCACACCCGATCCGCCAATAACCCTTCTCCGACCACCACAACAGCACTCACTAGGATCCCTCCTCCCGTAAAAGTACACCATATACTCCTGCGAGTCCCTCTTTTAAAAATGGTTCCAATGCTAGATCAAAGACCATGAGCCGCTTGCGTTTCCGTTCCAGGACTTGTATAGCAGATTGCAATAATTCGGTTGAGTCAACTCATCACAAGCGGGAATGTCAAAACTTAAAGGCGCCTTTTCTTCCAGTAAAACGTTAGCCTCCAACGTTTGCGGCATAAGGGAAGTCTCTTGATTTTGTGCGTGAATAAGCGCCTGTTGTAATGCTTTGCGCAACGCCCTCGTCGTATTCAAATCAACACTGCTATACCAGCCTTCCTCCGTGCCGACCCATACCGAAGGGAATCCGGTCACTTCCTCTCCAATCCCGATCGTCGGTGGTCCCTGCATCGTCGTCAGGGCTTCCAGATAAAATTGGCAACGCTCATCTTCTACCGTACCCAACTGCAGCCGAGTAACAATATTTCTTTTATTCACCCGTTGCTTGCTCAGCTCCTCATCCAAACACCTTTGCAGCCCCCGGTATATACCTTCCACAACGGTTTCACCCGCTCCAACACCTACGAATTCCTGTACGCTATCCTTTACTTCGTCTGGCGGAAGGGTCGTAATGAGCCGATCGACCATTGGGGTTATATACGCTTCAATCCCAGTCAGACCGGCTTCCCTCCTTGCTTCCTCATGCGTTAGACCGCTGCATACGATTTCTGGTAACAGCTCCGCAGGCCCCTCAGACAGCAAGTCGACTGGCTGAACCCGGCACTGAGCTAAAGGCAGTTGCTTTAAGTCCCCCTCCTCCCAATTATGGAAAATTCCTGATTCCTGCGATGCCAGCTGACTAAAGTAGAGAAGTAATCGATTCGATTCATCTACCCCTTGATTTCGTGCGATACGGAATTCTAAATCTCTTATCCATTCAGTAGATGCACGTCCCTCCACCAATGGGTGGGGCGAAAACGAATGCCAGTTTCCTTCCATCGTGTCCAGATCAAGTAAGTAGAATTGGTTATTCTGTTCCGATTCGGTCGTTTTTGTTATCTCTTTAAACATTTCAAACACAATTATATTGGCTAACATTGCCCCGGGTATAGTTGAGTTAGCGGGAAACTGTCGCTCTTTGGAAAATACAGTTTGATGCACGCGTCTCCACGAAGACTCCCAACATCCCTTAGAGTCTGGATGCACGAGCGGACCTGCCAGACCGACCCGTTGGTGGCATATAGCGGGGAGGAACGCCTTCTGCTCTTCCCTACAAACCGTATGAAGAACGCGAAGTTCCTCTACGTCACCCTCTTGAGACACATGCAAAATCCAATCAAATGGCTGAACAATCTCTCTCCATGCACTTATCCCCTTCTCCTGTAAGCTGATCTCCTCTACGGCAACCTCGGAGTCTTTTTTACGAGCATGTGCCACAAGTTCCATCAACGTCGTCTATTAGTCGATACGGAATCAGTGATATGCATATGAAACTTGGGCAATCCGGACTCAATCAATGAAGAGACTAATGAAACAAAAAAAAGGACCAGATCCAACGGCCAACACTTTTGCCTGACGATAGGTTTGAAATCGGTATGCACCTGAATCGCCAAAACTGTCCAGAAATTCAATTTGAGAAGCATACATGTTAAGAACCTTCTCTGCCAATTGATGCGGAAGATCTTGGCTCACATCCCGAACAAACTCATTTCGGTAAAGTGTTTCAGCAATTTCATAGACACGCTCCCGGTATGGCTCCGGTAATCCGTTTGTCAAATCCCCTAACGTGTACTCCCCGGTGAACATCGGTAACAGCTTTTCAACCCACTGATCGATTGATTTTCCCTCCATACGGAAAGAACTTATGTTATTACGAAAATACACACCGCTGTTTGGATCAGGGAGAAAGAACGTGTCTCTTTTTACCTTCAGGCGCATAGTAGGGGTCAAATGTGGCATCCCACTCCTCCTTACCTATAGCTGTTTTCAAAGCTACATCATGACTATCACTATAATCTATGTACTAGAACTTGTTTCTTATGTCTAATCTTATCGAGAAAAGTCCCTGCAATAAATCTTGAGGGACTTTTCATAATCATAGTTTTTGCTTGAAATCTAGAACTATTAACCGCCGCACCGTCCGCCGCATCGACCACCGCATCGTTCGCCACATCGACCGCCACAACGAAAACAATTAAAGCAGCGAAAGCAATTAAAACAACGGAAGCAGTTGAAGCAATTAAAACAACGGAAACAGTTAAAGCAACGACCACAACCGCCGATTTGTCGAGATGAATCATGATAGTACTGATTTTGATCCCAAGGAACTGCCTCACTCGTATGGTAATCGCCAACATTCAACATTTGGAGTTCGTTTTGGAAATTATTCATTCTTGTCACCTCCGCAAAATAAATTTAACAAGATATATCAAAAAAACATCAGAAATCCGACTGTTTGGTGATACATCCACCTTTACTTCCAATACTCCCTACAAATTATGAATGATAGGTGGGTATTGTTACTGATTACAATGCCTATTTTTATGGGTGTTGGTAAAATTTCTCCAAAGCAGAAAGGCATAATCAAAGTACTCATACGGAGGCAAGGTATCAAATAAAACTCCTAGACGTTGTACTAAATCGGTAAACCGATAAACCAATTCGGCCAGAAGCCTTTGAACTGACGCCTTCTTCTTTTGACAAGTAGGTTAGGAAGTTTAAGGAAAGCAGGTCCTTCGAGGAAAAAGACAACCGCACACCGAAACAAGAAGAATTTAACCCGCCTTCACTCCCGCTCGAGACGGTACAGAACATTAAACCTTTTTTTGCATTCTCTGCTCGGTTTCTAAGAACTGAACAATTGATATATATTTACGACATTTTGTAAAAAAATATTTTACTTTTAGTAAAAAATATATTACATTAATAGTGTCAGGAGGTGAACATCATTTGTCACTTTATAATCAACGCCAAATACAGAACAGAATCCATATTTTAAGGGCTGAAAAAGGTTGGTCTCAAAAAGAAGTTGCTGAGCGCCTAGGAGTAAGTCGGCAAACGATCGTTTCACTTGAGAAAAATCGGTATAACCCTTCATTAAAGTTAGCTTTTGAACTATCCCTCTTGTTTGAAGTGGACTTGCATGACGTTTTTCAGTACGTCAGAAAGGAGAAAGAGGAATAATGGACTTTGTTTTTGTGGTGTTACGTTTGCTTTATGTTGGTATATTCTTTGCTGCTGTGTTTATAAGCTTAAAGTTCCAATGGGGTCAGGAGGCCAAAGATGAACGTGGAAAGCAAATCGTTAATGCTTCATACGGCGTTGCTTCCCGCTGCTTCCAATTGGCTGGCTTTTAATTTTCCTTTACGATGAATTTTTGGATCCTATTCCTTATGAGGCGTACAAGTTAGCCATCTGGTTTTTGCTTACAGGTATATATATTGTGCATGCGCTTGTTTTGATCATTTTAAAAAGAAAATATTAATCATTGAAACATTTGAAAGTAAACACTTTACACACTAATAGATATTGAAGACATAAGTAGATTTAAAACAGGAGGAAACAATAATGCGTTTCATTAAAAGTAAAATCGTATTGTTAGTCGTTGCGGGTACTTGTATCCTTGCTTCCTGCGGCTTTGAAGAGAATAATGAGGAAATAGTAGATGATGCACAACAACCGGCTGCAGAGGGAGAAGCCTTATCGAACCTGAACAATTGGGGACGGCTATCCTAGAAGAGGAAGTTGAGAAAGTTTACAATCAATTGAGTGAAGAATTTCAAAATGAACTTTCTTTTAATGATTTAGAGGGACTCGTCGCTTCCTTTAATGAAGGGGTCGAGGAATATAAACTCCAGTCTCAAGTTCCAGTACAAAACGACACTCATTACACCTGGGTGGATCAATCCGATTCGAAAGGGATCATGGCTATTTTCGATAAAGAGCAAACAATTACAGGCCTACTATTTCTACCTCTCGAAACGTTCCCGGAAACAGATCAACAATTCACCCAAACCGAGTTTATTTTACCTATCCAGGAAGAATGGTTTGTATTTTGGGGAGGCGCGAACGAACTTGTCAATTACCATTATGCCCATGAGAATCAACGCTATGCTATCGACCTGGTCATCATGGATGAAGACCAGACGTATGCAGGGGATCCGACAAAAAAATGAAAGTTACTATGCGTTCGGAAAAGAACTGATTGCACTGCAGCAGGGACGGTCGTAGAAATCGAAAACAATATTGCCGACAATGAAGTAGGTGATATGAATTCGGAACAGCCGTTCGGCAACTATGTGATGATCGACCACGGAAACGATGAATTCAGTGTCATTGCCCACATGCAAGAGCATTCCATCCAAGTAGAAGCAGGCGATAAAGTCGAAAGAGGCGATGTCCTCGGCTTCAGCGGCAACTCTGGAAATTCGAGTGAACCGCACA
Organism: Bacillus sp. JCM 19058; assembly: GCA_001310555.1. Next base: position 4,949 of record BAXO01000089.1, on the reverse strand, counting down.
TTCACTTTCAGGTCAATAATTCACCCGATCTCGAGGAGAGCCAGTCCATTCGTATACAGTTTGAAAATAACGAAACGCCCACACGAGGTGATTTTGTCCAGCCGGCCAATTAAATAACAATATTCACCCATTTCCTGCACACATAGGGGCACTTCTAAACAAGGTGATTTCATTCCAATTCTCAATGATATTCATCTATTTTAAAAAAATGGCCTACTTTCTCAAAGAAAATAGGCTTTTTTTCGTTATTTTACTTTAGTATCTGCTCACAGAAAGTTATGATTTTTTGGTATGACCGTTAATGGGTATCTTATTCCCTGTCAAGATCTCGTATCCCTTTTTTAATCACGGCCCTTCTCATAAATTAGAATACTAACTATTATGCAAAGTCCTGATCAGTTACCAATATTAATCATATTCAGACGTTGCTTCTTAATATCATCAATTTGTTTTTCCAAGCGCGCTTGTACTGTGAATAACGTCTTTATTTGATTTTTGATTTCGTCCAGTTTTTCTTCATATGTTTCGAGTACTTCATCACAGAAACCGAACATTTCCTGTTGAGGATAGTCTGCTGTACAATTTACGATTAAAATCTATCTGCTCAGTAGTTAAACCTAAACTTAAATATAATTGGATCTCCTTAATACGCTCAATGGCAGAGTCATCAAAATCGCGGTAGCCGTAGTTCAGTCGGTATGAAGTAATCAACCCTTTCTTATCATAATACCTAATGGCTCGAGTACTAACCTTGGTTAGCTTTGACAAATCACTTATCTTCAATGAAAATACCTCCTCATCATTTATCTAAAGCATGGCACTAAGTCACTCTTAATTAGGCGTCATTCAAATTTTTCGGAAGTTATTCATCACGCGTACCAACGCAAAACCCAATGATAGCTTTGTTAACTATATTATACGATCTTCATCATGCCTTTTTAACTGATTTTTCATTAAGCTTAACATCGTTGTTTTCCTTTACATCGGAGCTTGGTTTAATATGCCGAAGCATAACAACCGAAAGCGTGGCAAGCAATAGACATATAAAGGAACTAACTAAAGCTGCGACATTTATCCCTTGAGTAAATGCTTCTCGAGCGATTTCCAAAAAAAACTACTAGGTAACTGCTCAGCGATACTTAACACCCCGCTGAGCGAGTCTTGTCTACCTTCAGCACTAGATGTTGTATTTGAGGCCGCCATTGAATGGCGATAAACTGCATTGCTTATGCTCCCCATAGTCGCAATGCCAAATGCAACACCAAGTTCGCCACTCGTTTCCGCTATTGCTGAAGCGGAACCAGACTTCCTTGAGGGCGCTGCACCTACGACCAAATCAGTACCTAATACTAAAATAGGTGCGACACCCAGTTGTGCGATAACAAGTCCAACCACCAGAATGGCAAAACTTGACGTACTTTCCACAAGAGCCATCAAAGAAAAGCCTATAGCTGCAATGAGCATTCCGCTTCCAACTACATATGCCACAGATATCCGACGCGAAAGGATCGGCGCGAGCATAGAGCTAATAATGACAGCCAAAGCTCCTGGAATTGTCCACAGTCCAGCTTGAAATGGAGACAAACCACTAACCAGTTGTAAAAATTGTGGGAACAGGTACTCGATTCCATTAATAGCTATCATACCAAATAACATTAAAAACAACGCCGTACAAAATGCGGGATTCTTAAACAGTTTCACATCGACTAGCGGTTCTTTAAGATTACGTTGGCGAAAAATAAAGACAATGCCCAAGAATAAGCCGATGATAATGAAAAGAATATCATGCCAGTTGAATCCATTCACAGGTAAGTTCTTGAAGCCGTAAACAATAAGAAGCATAGCTGTTAAAGACAGAATGACACTAGCTAAGTCAATCGTTCCTCGTTGAATACTTTGATGTTTAGGAATTAATAATGGTGCAGTCATGATTAATAGCGCCAAGAATGGTACACTTATAAGAAATACTGATCCCCACCAGAAAAACTCCAATAATAATCCGCCTATTAGAGGCCCGATTGAAATACCAACTGACATCGTAGTCACCCAAACCCCAATAGCAAGTGACCTTTGCTTCGGATCGACGAACATACGACTAAGCAAGGCAAGTGTGGAAGGCATTAGAGTTGCACCGGCAATTCCTAATATTGCGCGGGCAAAGATAAGCATTTCTGGACTCGTTGAGAAGGCAGCAGCAACAGATGCAATGCTGAATGCCCCTGCTCCAATCATTAAAAGTTTCCTAGGCCCGATCCGATCACTGAGAGAACCCATCACAAGCAAAAAACCAGCAATCATGAACCCATAAATGTCTATAATCCATAGTAATTGTTCAGCAGTGGGTTCTAACGCCATACTTAACTTTGGCGTGGCTAGAAATAGAATACTGATATCCATCGACACCACTAAGGTTGGCAACAACAACACAGACAACCCTAACCAACTTTTCCGTTTAGCTTTATTTATATTAATCACCATTGTCTCCTCCTCATATTATTTTGTGAACTAGCATAACCAAATTTTAAACTTTGACATTAATGTCAAAGTCAACAAAAAAAACACTCTTTACTCGAGTGTTTTTGAATCGGATGAATTCTTATATCGAAAGACATAAAAGACAATCATTTAAAGCGCGATCAGTCGGTTATCCCTGACTCGCGCCCTTTTTAAGTTATTCTTTTAATAGCTGGGGTAAGCTTTATCAGCAATACTGTGCAAGTGCATGTTGAGATTAATCGGGACCGTGAATTCATCAAACAATTGTGCTTGCCATGAAAAATGCATTAAAAAACAGCGGAAGTAAATAAAGAATACTCCCGATAATAAACAACAATAAAAGAAATTGATGAATGCGTTCCGATAAATTAAAAAGAAAAATTTGGAGTAGTGCACGAATACACCAAAATAAGGCCATACCTATAAGTAGAACATTCCCAATGTTTGACGAATGAAACTCACCTGCAAAGAGAAAAAACATAAACGTAAGACAAATATTTAATGTTTGAGTCACGGCCCGATTGACATGTGACAACCTCTTCAATTGTCCAGGCCAATCAAGGAGAACCCAAAAGAAAAGATGAAAAATTCCAAATGCAAGATTAAATATCGCTGCAACTTGAATTAGCATGCCTACTCCCCAGTTCCCTGCAGTAGAACTGAAACTTTTAGCAAGTGTGTATCAAAGATCTCACTCATCATTTTATTTACATTTTATACCAATTTATTTGTTCATTAAATTTCAATCATAATAATCCTTCCAACTATCTCCATAAAATAATTACTACTAGATTCTTTCTATTGCTCATTTCCATCCCCATCTATTATCCGTTTCCTTTTGCTAAGTCCACAGTAAATCGTGAAAAATATATACTAAATCAAATAATCGATTATCCTTAGGCTAAAGGGGTTTAGTCTGTATGAGCAACGATTAGTCCATTTATATTTAGAGTGATCATTTTTTGGTTTAATTCTAGTACTTGACCTTCACATGATGTGATGGTTTATAGTTAAACTAATATAACTAAGCTCAAAGAGGTGACTGTCATTGCAGATTAGTGAATTAGCTCAAAAAACGGGAGTCAGCCTTCGCTCATTACGATACTATGAAGAAAAAAAGCTGTTAAATCCGATTCGATTAGAAAATGGGTATCGTCAGTATAATAAAGTTGATATTGAACAGATTCGAATGATTCAGCTTTATTTAAGCATGGGTTTGAAAACAAATGAGATCGCTGATTTGTTTCATTGTACAATCGATGGACAAATCAAAGAATCATGTATACAAAGTGGAATTAAAAAAGGGGAAATGAAACTAACTGAAATCCGAGAACAAATAGCGCTCTTACGTCAGGCTGAATCCCAGCTGATGGATGTAGTAACAGATTTAAAAATCGAACAAAGGCGATTATCACTATGAGTCGCACAATAAGCTCACTTAAACAAAGAATCGCTTTAGTCACGGGCGGAAATCGTGGGATTGGAAAAGAGATTACACGACAGTTAGCTTTACAAGGGTACCGTGTGCTGATTGGATGTAGAGATGGAGAAAAAGGGGAGAAAGTTGTTACAGAAATGCACCAACATGGACTGAATGTTGATTTACAAGTAGTCGATATAGAGTATGCAGACAGTGTCAAACAGGCGATTATACGAATAAAAAAAAGAGTATGGCCGACTAGATGTGCTTGTGAATAATGCTGGGGCTATCCTTGACAAGGGGATTTCCATTTTAGAAGTTGAAGAATCGGTAGTAAAAGACACCTTCGAAACGAATTTTTTTTGGTGCCTTACGAATGACACAAGAGGTTGTGCCTTTGATGCAAAATCAGCGGTATGGACGAATAGTTAATATTTCCTCTGGTTTGGGAGCTTTTGAAATCATGAGTGGTCAAAGTCCTATCCAAATTGGGGGATCCTCAGCTGCTTATCGAATATCTAAAACCATGCTCAATGCCTTAACTTGTTTAGTTGCCGAAGATGTAGCTGATATAGGAATCAAAGTGAACGCGGTTTGTCCTGGCCGAGTGCAAACAAATATGGGAGGGGCCGACGCACCAAGCTCGGTTGAAGAAGGCGCAGCTACTGCTATTTGGTTAGCTACACTGGATAAGGACGGACCTAATGGTGGTTATTTTCGTGAGCGTCAACCAATTGCTTGGTAGCGCTCAGCTAAAGAAAGAGAGCGAGAACAATGAAAAAGTTGATCTATATTTATGATGCTTATTGCCCTTGGTGCTATGCTTTTACGTCGGTCGTTCAGCACCTTTATCAGAACTATAGTGATTCATTTGAGTTTGAGGTGTTAAGCGGCGGAATGATTGTCGATGAGCAGATTAAAACAATCGGCGGTGCAAAAGAAAGCGAGAACCTAAGAAAAAAAACTATCAGCGAATCACACAACAAACCGGGGCAGAATTTGGAGAGGACTTTTTCGAACGAATCAGGGTTGG
>BAXO01000088.1 GCA_001310555.1 Bacillus sp. JCM 19058 | reverse complement strand
CCTCCTCAAGGTCGAGATCATAGTAGAAGCCGTCCTCAATCACCGGACCGATGCCAAGCTTCACATCCGGATACAGCCGTTTAATCGCCTGCGCCATGACATGGGCCGTACTATGACGTAAAATATCGAGCGCCTCCGCCGAGTCCGGAGTCAGAATAGCGATCTCACCATCTTCCTCAATCGGTGTTCTTACATCGATCAGCTCGCCGTTCACCTTCCCAGCTAACGCCTTCTTTCTCAAGCCCGGCTAATAGAGCCGGCAATGTCTTCCGTCGTACTTCCGCTCGGATACTCCTTCTTGGCTCCGTCTGGAAATGTCATTACTATTTGCTTCGTCATTTTCCTGCACTCCTTTTTAGCTCGATCAAATATACTAGCGTACACGGATCGACGCCTTTGTCATAGATTTTATCGCTTGCCGTCCTCTCCAAATCAGCGAAATCGGCCTTCCAGCAACGTTCAGACATCAATAAGAAAGCAATCCTTCCCTTCGAAAACGCAAAAAACACCCATCCCTCCGCTTGAAGGGACGAGTGTGTCGTCGTGGTTCCACCTTGTTTACACTGATCATGTATCAATGACTTATCGTACGCGATAACGGCTGCGAGCCGATGCCAGTTGTTCACCCTGGCACAGTTCAGAGGTGGTAAGCCGTCATTCGTGTTAGAAAGCTTTCAGCGGCTCGCTTCCCTCTCTGTCAACCGTTTATTTCCGACTCATGTCCTCATCGTCACTGTTTAATTCATGCAATAAAATCGTTGCTTTTGCTCTTTTAACTACTCACTATAAGTTGATATGTAGTATTATAGGGAGTTCACTTAAAAAAAAGCAAGGAATAATTAATGCTTGGCAAATGATTTTAATGGAAATAATGACATTCTTTCCTGGAAAATAGCTTGAAGCGATAAAATAACGCCATGCTCGTGAATGTCGCTAAAAACATGAAGCTTTTTCGGAGCAAGACTTACAAGCGGACTTAGAACCATCTCGTCAATTTCAATTCCCTGTTCAAAAACCAGCTCTTCTTTCAAATAGAAGAGAAGCTCCTCCTTCGTTAACCTACAAAAGCTGGAGTCATAAAAAGTAAAGCTATGATTGTGAACGACATAGATGATTTCATGCTTCGGTTTGGTAACCTGGACAAAACGGCGAAAATCTTCAATCATGTTTTGATACTCTTGCTCCAGCAAATATTCATCAATCGCAATCTCAACACAATCAATTAGCATTTCCCCGTAACCCTTTAAGCGAAAGGTTAAAAACGCTCATAATAAAATGTCGTATCCGGGTCAATATTTTTGGCAAACGCATCGTAAATGTGAGCATAACGATCGAAGAAGTTGCGTAACGAAGGCAAATCCTTCCGATCCCCTTCTAAAATAGAGCGGGCAATTGTAAGAATTTGCTGCTGCTCCTCTTCAATATGAAAATAAAACATCGTTTCAATAATGTCGAGAAGCCACTCCTCTTCCTTCGTTTGAATGACGTGTTCTGTCAAAACCGAAGCGAGTAGAGAATGGAACGAGTCGTAAAAATCAACTCGTTCATTTTCATATTTGACAACAAGTGTTTCTTTTCCGCTCGCTTCAACCTTCGCCCCTAGATCAAAAGCTGCATACTTTTTTTACATATGCGCTCAGCTTTTCCAACAGGCTGCTGCAATCCTGCTCGACTTCAAAATGAATTGCTATCATTCTTATTCCCCCTACCCTTGCAAAATCATCTATGTCGTCTCCTCTGAAGTTTTAATAAGCTTGTTCTATTCCATCCTATGCCCGAGACAACAAAACATGAGTAGAAATTGTTAAGGGTTGGGGTTTACTGAAAAAGATAATGATTGTTGAACAAAAGCGGAAAGCGCCCGCCTTAACAACGGACAAAGTGGACTGTTTCGGCAAAATAATGGAAAACACAATGACGTCAGAAACTGATGCTGACTGATCCTGCAATGACTTTGGAAAGTTTGCTCACCGCTTGGAGCTTGGAGTCGGCGGGGGCTTTGCTTGATTAAGAAATCGTTCACGTCACACTTTAAGCTTTTTATAGCTAAAAAAAAGCGAGAAGAGAAAAAACATCTCATACTCGCTTTCGTTTTTTTAGTTTTGCATGACGAAGTCCTTTTCGGCTGTTTCATTTTCGTCAAAGCGTCGAATTATTTCATAGGAAGTGGTTCGCTGCGCCGGAATTTTACCCGCTTCACGAATCAACTTCAAAATTTGGTTCGTATTTACTTTGTGCGTCGTATTAGCAGCTGAAACGACGTTCTCCTCCATCATCGTGCTACCAAAATCATTGCAGCCATAGGAAAGTGACTGTTTACCGACTTCGGGACCCATCGTCACCCACGACGATTGGAAATTAGCTATATTATCGAGAAAAATTCTCGAAATGGCCACGTTTTGTAAATAATCTTGCGGTGTTAGCTTTTTTAGACGACGCAGACCGGTGTTTTCCGGCTGGAGCAACCAAGAAATGTAGGCGGTAAAGCATTCCGTCTCATCTTGAGCATCGCGAACACGCTGCATATGCAGGGCGCGTTCCTCAAAGGACTCGCCAAAGCCGATCACCATAGTAGCCGTGCCAAACATTCCCACCTTTTTGGTCGCTTTCATGGCGTCTATCCATTGCTCCCACGTCACCTTAAGCCGTGAAACTCGAAGTCTCGTTTCCTCGGTTAGAATTTCGGCTCCACCGCCAGGCATACTATCGAGCCCAGCCTTATGTAATTCTCGAAGCACTTCTTCGACCGACAATCCCGAAACTTCAGCGATCTTCCAAATTTCTGCAGGTGAGAAAGAGTGCATCCAAATTTGAGGAAACCGTTTTTTTTATTCCTTTTAACAAATCGGTATAATAACTGAGCGGTAAATTCGGATTCGTTCCGCCTTGCATTAAAATTTCCGTTCCGTCAACATCGAGCGTTTCCTGGATCTTTTGATAGATCACTTCATTATCTAATACGTAGCCCTCTTTCGAATTAGGAGGACGATAAAAGGCACAAAAGCTGCAATACGTATCGCAAAAATTAGTATAGTTTACGTTGCGTCCAATCACAAAGGTCGTCACCGGATCCGGATGCCACTTTTTCATAATTTGATTGGCAGCTGCGCCGATTTTTTTCAATTTCATCACTTTCATATAATTTAATCGCATCGTCCATGGTAATTCGTTCACCGTTGACTGCACGTTCCAAAATCATATCGATGCTCATTATTAAAGAACCCCCATCATCTATCAAACTAGGATATGTTCATGTTATCACATTTCTATTTTTTTCGGAAAGCGAAATTCATTTCGAAAGAGAAACAGACTCCTACTAGTGTAAGGATCGCCCGTGGGAAGGGTTAGCGATCATTCCTGCTCCATTGAACTCGTTAGAAGGACGTTGACACCGGTCGGAACATCGTTTGAAAAGGAGGCCTTCGCTTTTCCAAGAAATAGGCCATTTACCCCTTTTGCATGAGACGTAAATAAAAAGCTTGCATGCAGAGGCCTTTATGTTATATGCTTAGTTACAAGAGTGACTAACCGACTAACTTCTTTTGTGCGAAAGGGTGGTTTGATTGCATTGAAATCTTATTTTGATGAGAACCGGCCGATTTTTCAGCAAATTCAAGAAATGATCGAAGATGATATTATGGACAATCGCTTGCTTGCAGAGGCCCAAGTACCATCCACCACTGAGCTGTCAAAAACGTATCGGATTAATCCCGCAACTGTCCGCAAAGGACTTCAGGCTTTAGTAGACGGCGGCATCATTTATAAAAAAAGGGGAATAGGAATGTTTGTGACTGCTGAAGCGAAGGAACTCTTATTGGAAAGGCGTCAACAAAAGTTTTTTTTCGATTATGTTGACCCGATGTTTGCAGAAGCCAAAAGGTAGGGATTCCGAAGTCTCTGTTATTAGAAAATTTAAGAAAAAGAGGTGACCAGGTATGATGACAAATGTCGTTGTTGACAATTTATCGTTTTCCTATCAAAAAGAGGAAGTCTTAGCTCAGATTAATTTAGGCTGGGGCGAGCTGGATTGTTCGGGTTATGGGGGAAAAACGGCGCTGGAAAAACGACGCTAATGAAGCTGCTCTCTGGAATGAGCAGTCCTACATCCGGAGCAGTACAAATCGGAGGCCTTGACCCGTATGATAACAAGGAAACACAAGGGAAGGTTTGTTTTATTCAAGAAAATCATCCGTTAAAGCCAAACTGGAAGGTAAATGATGCTCTTTCGATTGCTGCTGATTTCTATCCAAACTGGGATCAAGCCGTTGCCGAAAAAGCGCTAAGCTCCTTTCGGTTAAAAAATACGATGAAAATCAGCTCATTGTCAAAAGGAATGAAAACAGGCATTCAAATTGCGATTGGTCTGGCAAGCCGTTCTCCTGTCTCCATTTTTGATGAACCGACCAATGGATTGGATGCAGAGATGAGAAATGTCTTCTATGATCTGCTGCTGGAAGAATTTGAAGCGAGTCCACGTATATTTCTCATTTCCACTCATTGGATCGAAGAAATCGATACGTTGCTGGAAGAGATTACAGTATTGCACGAAGGAAAAATCGTATTCTCTACAAAATTGGAAGACTTGCGCGGGACGCTTTTTACTCTACGCGGAACGAAGGAGCAGCTTGAAGCGTGCATTCGTGAGCATGCACTGACTGTCCTCGAACAGGAGGATAAGGGCAGCTATAGCAACGCCAAAGTAAAGACGGAAAAACAAGGAATCGATTTCGGCTCGGTTGCAGCGGAAAGCCTTCCTTTGCAAGATTATTTACTATTGCTGACAAAGCGAGAAGGGGGCCGATCGCATGAAGTATTTGCTCGGAACTAGCAAAATTATTTTGAAGGATATGAGGCTCAATATGCTCATCTTTTGGACCATTTTAATTAGTACATCCTTGGCTAGTCTAATCATTACGGCCTCATTTAAAATTCCACAAATGTACATGTTCACCAATCTACCGACGTGTATCTATCTCTCGATCATTGGCGCTATTTTGTTTCGTTCGAGCTTTCCCTATACGTTGAGCTTTGGGAGTACGCGTAAACAATTTATCGTCTCGTTAGGATTAATCGGGTTGTTCCTTGTTTTTCTAAATGCCAGCATCAACTTTGGTGTTTTTTATTCATTAGAAGCGATCGCGAATTATTTCGAGCTTCCGATTCACTATTTTTCTTTAGCCAATACCTTAACCAACCCATCATTATTATCGCTTTGGCTCGTCGATTTTATTGTGACGTTGTTCTTGTTTTGTGGGTCTCTCGTCATTAGTCTCATCCATTACAGGTACGGTGGACATTCATTGCTCCTTATGGCTGGAGCGGCATTCATTGTTATGCTTCTCCCCCCGGTTCAAGATTGGTTTGTCGGCACTCTCTTGCCTTCGTTTAGCGGGAGCAGTGGCTTGCTTTCTTACAGTGGGTTAGCCTTGGCGGCGGTACTCCTATTCGGTGTAGCTGCCTTACTTATGAGGAATATCCCTGTCCTCCCTCGCTCGAATAAGAACGCCTATCCGATTGCGTGACGTTTAGGTATAACGTCTACTAAACGCATTCGCTAAAGCTAGATATGAGAACACGTTGAGCAGTGCTCCATTAATTTTCTGCCGAAAAGTGAGCTAGGGATCGTATTCGTTTTCTGGCTCATTTTCCTTTTCGGTCTAGCTATAATTGCATGTCGTTCATATGCGCTCGGTCAATGTCACTTTAGATGCTCGCCTGCCTACTCGTCTATGAAAGACAAAACTAATGCTGACACTGTGCAAGCGCCAGCAAGTACTAGTCTGCCACTATCGGATAGGTAGCTTTAGATAACAATTCGGATATATGGAACTTCAAAAATGCGAGAACAGTAGTATTATAAGTACTGTCAGCTATTTTTGGAGGTGAGTCGAGAAAGTTTGAGGCTGTGTGCGACCTTCCTTACGCAATTCTTTTATTTTTTTATTGGATTAATGCGCATTTTGGAGTATTTCATCTATGCAGGAGAAGAGGGATGGGTATCATTGCCTCGGGCCTTCTCCTCCCTTTCATAATGCTTGATGAGTAAATAGTATTGCAGTCCTCTTACTTGTTTTATCGCTTTTTCCTCCAATTCCTCCGCTTTCTCCTGATTTCCCCTTTTTCTAGCAAGCTCGGCTTTTATAATGGTCTTCATCCAATTTTTTTTCGAGCGATTCGACCTTGTCTTTTACTTCGTCCAGATTGTTTCGTTTGAGCTCAATCATCAGCTCATAATATTGTTTATAAGCTGAAGGGGCAACGGCTTCAAGGGACGCTTCCGCTGTAGCATCGTCATCTTTGTGCAAGGAGGCAATCACTTGGAACAACGCCCGCCTTTTCCCGTTTTTATCCTTGGCGATCAGCGTGCCAATGATTCCTCGATTTCATCATGATCGTCAATTCCTAATCCGTAATATAACTGATAGATCGGTTCCTTTTTGTGTTTTATAAGAAATTGCTCGATCCGTTTTGTATTTCTCGAAAACAGAAGGGTTGTAGCATAAGGGTAGTAAAAATTGAGCATCAGTATAATAAAAGTGAGAGGGATCGCGAAATAAATCGGTATGCTAAGTATCGGCGAGAGACTAAAAATGAATAGAGCAATCAAAACCATGACGATAAACCTGCGCATCTTTATTTCTCCTCCTACACGCGGCGATTTCTGCTTCCACCGTAACAAATGTCGTAAAATGCCTAATGCGCTCCATAATCCGCTTTGCCTTCAACTCTTCCGTCCCGCCTTTATCGGAATAGGCTAAATGGTTTTCTAGCTCATCATAGTCATAATTGGAAGTAAATAGCGTTGGCAGCTTTTCGAGCATGCGGTGTTGTAAAATAGCCCCTAATACATCGTCACGGATCCAGGCAGAGATTGACTCTGCTCCGATATCATCAAGAATTAACACCTGTGCTCGCTTGATCGTATCGAGTTTCTCCTGAAATGTCCCGTCCCCGATCGATTGCTTCATCTCCCGAAAAAAGTCCGGGGTATAGATCATATAAGATTCGATATTCCTCTCTCTTAGCTGATTAGCTACAGCCCCCATCATGTAAGTTTTGCCGACTCCAAATTTCCCGTAAAAATATAAACCATTTCCATCCTCACCTGGTGTGGACGAAACGGCGAATTCGAGTGCAGCGGCCCCAGCTCCTCACGCTCATCCAAATCGATCGCCTCAAAGCGTGCAGACAAAATATCCTTTGGAATATACAACGATTTCATCAATTGATTTTGCCGCTTTCTATTGTCGTCCTCTACTTTTAACGGGCAGGCTGATAGTGCAAATCAAAATGCTCTCTTGTTGCGAGTAGCTCTGGCTGATAGCTTGAAGCATATTAGGGCAGGCGGCAAGCCTGGACATTCGGCGCAATGCTGCCGCTCTTTTTTTGTATTCGTAAAGCTTGACCATTCCTTGTTCGATCATCTCATCAGTGACTTCCTCCATACTGGAGAATGCTGTTTGGATAAACGGATCGGCAAGAAGCTCCTTTCTCGTCGTGTTTAGACGTTCCTGAACTCGGCGATCATTTACCCAGCGCTGTAAAGTAGATTGAATCGGCTCCATTTAATTAGGAACCTCCTTTCTCAGCTTTTTGCCTTTTGAGCTCTTCCATCATTTGCTCGAACCGCTCTTTCGCATCCGAATTCGCGAGCGTTTGCTTCGTTTGCTTATTCTCTTCTCGCTCTGACGCTGAAACAGACTGCTGCCGTTTTTCCTCGATCAACCATTTTGGTAGCTTGTCACGGCGAGGATTTTTCGTTGTCTTCCTGCTACGAGCTGTCCCTGATTGGGTAGCCTGCTTCTTTTTCGCTTTCTCCTCGTGCGCCAGAGTCATTGCCGCTTCGACCGTTTTCACCTTTTTTTCGCGCCCAATGCGCGGCGATTTTATCGATAAACGCCTTCGTTAGCTTCATATCGTTTTGCCACAAAACATAATCGAGCAGCACATTGACCACACCTGGATATAGCTGATAATCGATGATTAGGCTTTCGACGATCCTGGCATCAGCAGCAGCTACTTTTGCGCCATCTGACCGCTTTTCCAGCAAGGTGAGCGGAGGCGTCCTCTCATAAAGCTTAATCATTTTTTCTTCTTCGGTTACTGCTTCCCGTCCATCCATTGTCCGATGCTCCTTCGGTTGAGAGCGCTGCCCGAGGCAGGCGGTGTCGAGTCAACCTCAAGCTTGTACCATTCCTGTACTTTCCTCCGCAACTCTCGTTCGTCAATCTCGTCTTCATGGATGACAGTCTGTTCAATAATGCGACTCATTTCCAAAGGCTCGATCCGGTAAACAAACGCCAGCTGGACAATTCTTTCCTTAATTGCCGGAGTTAGCACTTTTTCAGGAACGACGAAGCTGGATACATCGTTTTTCATTAAATCAAAGTCAAATGACTCCTCGGCAAAAACAAGCTCAGACTCTTGTCTTTGTATAAGCTCAGTCCCTTCGCCAAGCTTTAAGCCTTGTGCCGTTTCCGAATGTAAATTCGAGACAATTTCGGAATGGTGCAAGGAGGTGAACACTTCATCAAAAGCGTACGTGAGCTCTGCATAGTCCTCGGTATCGACCCGGTCGATCGTGAAGCGTTCACGCAGCCTTCGGTAATGGTTTTTCCCTAATTGATTTAAAAGGTACACACTTAACACATCATTTTCGAAAAATTCCTGCGGACTCATGGGAGCTTGCAGCTCGTACAAATAAGCAGAATGACTGTCTTCCTTGCGTTTAAACGTTTTGAGCAAGCCAATTCCTTCCAGCTTTTTTCGTTGCTCATAAATGTTAGCAAGCGAGCTGCCTAGCTGTAGCATGAGCTGGTGATGGCTCTGTTCACTGCTCCAGTACTGATCACGTTCAAGCTGAGCAGCTAATGTTAAGTAAAGGCTGTGTGCGCCAAAACCAATGAGCGGCTGATAAAGCAAGGTAAGTACCTGTTCATCTAATGCGACCATCTTACCGGTCACCCTTACACTGAATCGATCTACGGGCAATAGCTCTTTCCAATGCCAATTCACTTGCAACCGCCTCCTCTCTAGTACTCTTGCTTTTCTTACGTCTTATAAAAAGAGGAGAAAAGCGCAACATTCTTTGCCTGAATCGATCTGTTTAAAAAAAGAGCTTGCAGCGCAAGGCTTTAAGCTCTTTCTGCTATTCGTTTTTGTTCATAAGCTCTCTCAGCTCTCTTATAAACACATTAATATCCTTAAATTGCCGATAAACGGATGCAAAACGTACGTAAGCGACATCGTCAACAACCGCAAGTCGATCCATGACAAGCTCACCGACATCATGGCTGTTTACTTCATTTTTCCCTTCGCCTCTTAGTTCGCGCTCTACTTCATTAACGATATTTTCTAATACTTCAAGGGGAACAGGCCTTTTCTCACATGCCCTAATTAATCCTCGGATAATTTTATCACGATCAAACTCTTCACGTGTGCCGTCCTTCTTGACGACAATTAGTGGGACTTCTTCAATCATTTCGAAGGTTGTAAAACGGTGATGACAAGCTTCACACTCTCTTCTTCTGCGAATGGAACGTCCTTCATGACTTGGCCGTGAATCAAGCACTCTCGTTCCATTATGGTGACATGCCGGACATCGCATACGATCAACTCCAGTTTATACGCGCATCACAGTTACAATGAAACGCTTTCGTGTTCTGCTCCATTCTTCTCGCAAATCTGGGGAAATCAAAGCAGCTCTTCTCCTAGTCCTGAGCCAATATAAGTCAGTTCTTTATCTAGCTTCTCATACAAACCACCAATTACCTTCCGACTATAGCCGAAATCTGATGGCAAAATCGTATCTGTCGAGCATGACCAGTCGACAGCGGTTTTAAATGGCCTGACCGTAACGATTGTAGCCACTAACAAGATCTTTTTTCCTTTTCGCTGATGGGCAATGACTTCCCCACGCTCGGATTCGACTCTCTTAACGACGAGCCCATCTTTGTTAATAACGGACTCAACCGCTTGAATGACCTTATCCTTCGATGCTTTGTAGTACCTCGTTCTCATTTCTTCTCTAAAATGCTTTTCAGCTGTCTCCGTATGATTACTAATAAAAAAATCTAACTTCTCTCGAATACTCATTAGATCTCTCCCATTATCGATATTAGCCTTATCATACCATAATTCAGACAGCTTAGGATAGACAAGTTGCTAAAAAAAACTTGAGGCGCAAAAAGAGAGCCTCCTAGGCTCTCAATATTATTTATAACGCTTGAACTGTCCTGTTTTCAATCGTCACAGGTCCCATTCCTCTTGGAACTTCCAGCACTTCACTTGAAGAAGCCTGAAGAGCCTGTGCAATGTCTTTTGCTGCCACATTAGGTCAATTCGATCTCCGCAAGTATACACGTCGATACTCGCATAACCGTGTTCTGGAAAGCTGTGAATCGTTAAATGCGATTCCGAAATAATGACGACTCCACTTACCCCATGCGGTGCAAACTTATGGAAGGCGACTTCCCTTACTTCTGCCCCTGCTTTTAATGCAGCATTGACAAAAACCTGCTCAATAAAGCTCATATTATTCAACTTTTCTACGTCACAACCCCAAAGCTCAGCTATGACATGACGACCCATCGTATCCATAAGTTGAATCCCCCTTCGCAACTAATTTTCATGCCTCCAAGCATGCAGGGCCGTTCTCTTACACGGGGGAAAGTTAGTCCAAAGAGGTCCTAACCCTTTCTGCAATAAACGATCCTGAATTGCTTTAATTGAAGTTCACGAAAAACAGTATACTTGTTTTAATCCGTGAATGCAACCACTTTTCTAAAGAACCCCTTACTTTACAAGCTAATCAGCTGTAAAGTAAGGGGTTCACGTTGAACTGAATTATACTGGATGCCATAATTTCATTTGCAACATTTTCTTGAAGGAAAAGACTATTTACGTTTGACCTAGGTTGAAGCGGTAACAAACGTTACGTGAGCAAATCAAGCTCGCGATAAATGAGGGTTAATGGAACGTCCATTTTCCAATTAAATTAGGAACTTCTACCATTTTATTAAATAGGGACGGAAAGGTCCGTTTAAGCCGAACTAGCTGTCATCAAAAAGAAGATGTTCAATTACAGATAGGAGCCTCTTCCAATGATCTGTTACCGATAACTTCCCGAGCGATCCGCCTATGCAAACCATACACATTCAATAAGGTATGTTCCATTGTTCTAAAATGGTCAGCAATTCACTTTTTGTCTGCTCAAGGCTGCCATTATTGTTAATGACTGCATCAGCTCTCGCTTTCTTTTCAGACAATGGTAGTTGGGAGCGAATTCGTTTTCTGGCATCCTCTTCGCCCGCTTGATCGCGTTCTTGCAGGCGCCTTAGCTGCACGGCTTCATCGACGTAAACGAGCAGAACCTTATCAATGAGATAAAACAATTGGCTTTCATAAAGAAGGGGAATATCGAGAACGATCGTCTTATGCCCTTTCCTTTGTAGCTCCTCGCCTTCCTGCTTCATCTTCTTCCGAACAGCAGGATGGACGATCTCATTGAGCTGTAATCGGAGCGCTTCATCACCAAACACAAGAGTTCCGAGCTTTTTTTCGATTAATGGCTCCGTTCGGTTCAAGAATTTCCTGGCCGAAGTGAGCAACAATTTCGTGATAGGCTGGTTCGCCTCGTTCAACTACTTCCTTTGCAATTCGATCAGCATCGATTACTGGTACACCAAGCTCCGTTAGCATATTCGCAACCGTTGACTTCCCGCTTGCAATACCTCCTGTTAATCCAATGCGCATCAGTTATGAGTACCCCTTTGTTTTCATTTTTCATCGGCTTACAAATTAGCAACACCTAGTAATATAAGCATTAAGCCAGGGACGAATGAGAACTTCGACATCCATGCCGAATCAGCAAATCGGAACCCGCTTTTCATTCCTAAAGTGACAAACAGCGCGCTCATAATTGCCACACAGCCTGCAAGCCATAGCGGAGAAAAACCAATTAAAGCTGCACCAATTCCTGCTCCGAAGGCGTCCAGAGACAAGGCGATCCCTAGAAGAAAAGCTTCTTTTCCAGTAATAGTTCCAGAATTATCAATATCCGCAGCCATCGGCTGACGGAGAATACGAATAACAATGCCAAACATTTTAATTTCAAACGAGAAAGACCTCAGCTTTTGTTCCTTAGGTTTGTGCGACTTTGCTGGCCGAATGACCTGGTACAACGCCCAGGCTCCAATTAAAATAAGAATGGCTCCTCCGATTGAAGCTGCCACTTCAGGAGAAAGATAACGCTGAATGTAAGTACCAAAGCCCATTGCGATGACGATTGACGTGGCCGAACAGCAGGCGATAAAGAGCAGCGATTTCCACGGAATTTTTATTTTTCGCAGCCCATACGTTAAACCGACACCGAAGCTGTCAAGACTAACCGCAAACGCCAAAGCGAGCATTGAAAGAATTTGGACCATATTGAATAAGCTCCTTCCCATAGACGATAGGATAGTATATGGAATAAGCTTTTCCAACGTACGTTATCGTTGACAGGATGGACAATAATGCGTCCCTCTCCCGCCAACCACTGCTTTATGAATGATCGCCCCGCATGTTTGGCAAGGCTTATCCTTGCGCCCGTAAACATCGAGCCTCTGTTGAAACATGCCCATTTCCCCTTGGCCATTGACATAAGACTTTATCGAGCTTCCCCCGGCTTCAATTGCTTCCTTTAAGGTAGCCACGATGCTTTGGTGCAACAGGACGCACTCCTCCGTCGAAAGTGAGGCTGCCAACCGTTCCGGATGAAGCTTTGCCCGAAAAAGAGCTTCATCAACATAAATATTGCCGAGGCCGACTACTGTTTTCTGGTCAAGCAAAGCTACCTTGATTTTTCGATTGGTCCGCTGAAAGGCGTCAGCTAATAAATCGGCAGTAAACTCTTTTGAAAAGGGTTCAACTCCTAGTTGCATTAGAGGTGGCACTGAGCTCTCTTTACCTTTTTCAAAACGTGCATCGTGCCAAATTTTCGCACATCCTGATAACGAAGCTCGCTCCCATCCGCAAAACGGAATACGATATGCGTATGCTTCGTCAGATCCTCTCCTTGCTCATATAAGCCATAGCGTCCTTCCATCCGCAGATGGGAGACGAGAACAAGGTCATCGAGCTGAAACAGTAAAAACTTCCCCCGGCGCTCAATCGTCTGAAACGTCTGTCCAATCAAGGCCTGTTTAAATTGCTCAACATCGTCTGGCTGTTTAATAATTCGTCCCCAATGCACATCAATGGCTGCAATCGTCTTTCCTAAGACAAGCTCATTTAGTGTGCGTCTGACCGTTTCTACCTCTGGCAACTCCGGCATTTTTTTATCTCTCCTTATTTCGCATCGTACCATGTCTCACCTGTGGAGACATCTGCCTTCAGCGGAACGTTCAAGCTTACTGCCTGCTCCATTACTTTTGGAACGAGCTCCAGCATCGTTTTTAATTCTGCTTCCGGCACTTCAAAGATCAGCTCATCGTGTACCTGCAGCAGCATGCGGCTCGATAAATTTTGCTGCTCCAGCTCAGTCGCCATTTCGACCATCGCTTTTTTAATAATATCGGCTGCAGTACCTTGAATCGGCGTATTCATTGCCGTTCGTTCGGCAAAGCTTCGTAAATTAAAGTTACGGCTCGTAATTTCCGGCAAATAACGGCGCCGATGCAGCAATGTTGATACGTAGCCTTTCTCCCTCGCTTCACTGACGATATCGTCCATATATTGCTTAACCTTTGGATAGCTTTTGAAATATCGCTCTATGAATTCAGCCGCTTCCTTCCTAGTAATGCCGAGGCTTTGCGAAAGTCCATAATCGCTAATACCATAAACAATCCCGAAATTAACGGCCTTCGCACTCCTTCGCATCGAAGAGGTTACGTCCTCTTCCGTTACATGAAAAACATCCATCGCCGTTTTTGTGTGAATATCCATATCGTGCTGAAAGGCCTCAATTAGCTTTCCGTCGCCGGAAATATGTGCAAGCACACGGAGCTCAATTTGCGAATAGTCAGCCGCAAGCATGTTCCACCCTGCTTCAGAAGGGACGAATGCCTTGCGAATCTTTCTTCCTTCCTCTAAACGAATAGGAATGTTTTGCAAGTTCGGATCAATTGAACTCAATCGTCCTGTTTGCGTATGCGCCTGATTAAAGCGGGTATGAATCTTACTCGTTTGGCGATCAATCACCTTCTGCAAGCCTTGTATATAGGTAGAATTCAGCTTGCCCAGCTGACGATAATGCAGGATACAATCGATGATTTCATGCTCTCCGGCCAGCCTTTCGAGAACATCCGCTGAGGTTGAATAACCTGTTTTTGTTTTTTTTAATTACGGGTAAATTGAGCTGTTCAAATAAAATAACACCTAATTGCTTTGGCGAATTGATATTAAAGCTTGTCCCGGCAAGGTCATGAATTTGCGACTCGAGCTTGTCCAGGCGAGCTTCTAAATCTTCTCCCATTCGCTCCAGCTGTTGGCGATCAACCTTAACCCCGGTCGTTCCATCCTCCCTAACACGATAGACAGCGGCATTTCCAACTCATGAAAAAGACCGTAAAGCTCGTTTTCTTTTAATTCATCTTCAATCGATTCTTTCAAATGATAAATGGCATCTGCTTTCCTAACAATATGTTCAGACACGATCGCTTCTTCAGGAATGCTTCGCTTCGCCCCTTTCCCATAAACGGCATCGTCCGACTGCACTTCTCCTTTGCCCTTTCGTGCAGTGATTTCATTCACCTCATGAGAAGAATGTGACGGATCAAGGAGGTAAGAGGCCAGCTGCAAATCAAAATCGACACCTAGAAGCTCAACCTCATACCGATTCAAAGCTACGACTGCTCGCTTCGCATCAAAAACCCACTTTTTTTTGAGTATCGTCCTTAGCCCATGCTTGAAATACGGTTGACTGTAATGCCAGCTCTGTTGGTAAATAATAATGACCGTGTTCATTGGCTAGCGCGAAGCCGAGGATGTTCGCTGTGTGATAATTCTCCTCTAGCACTTCAACCATTAATGCCGATGGCGAAGCAAACAGCTCTTCTGTAATATGAGTTACGTGTTCAAATTTCAGTGCTTCAAGCTCTTGTTTTTCAACTGCCTCATCGTCAAACCTGTCGATTAATGACGAGAAGCCTAGCTCCTTGAACAAGGATACGACCTTTGTCTTATCGAACTCTCCAAAGGCGAGCTCGTCTGTCTTCAACTCGTAAGGGATGTCTACGTAGATGGTCGCTAGTTCCTTACTCATTAGCGCCTGATCCTTGTGCTCCTCGAGCCTTTCTTTTAGTTTCTTACCCGACACCTCTGCCACAGAGTCGAGCACGTTCTCAATCGTTCCGAATTGCTTCAATAACTTGAGTGCGGTCTTCTCGCCGACCCCAGGTACTCCAGGAATATTGTCAGAGCTATCCCCCATCAAGCCCTTCAAATCGATAATTTGCTTTGCCACCAAGCCGTATTTCTCGTCGATGGCTTTCGGATCGTACGTGTCCACATTCGTAATTCCTGTTCTCGTTAAAGCGACAGACGTGTGTTCAGTTACGAGCTGCAACAAATCTTTATCCCCAGAATAAATTTTTACATCCCAGCCTTCCTGCTCGGCTTTTTTTGGCTAAGGTGCCAATAATATCGTCCGCCTCATAATTTTCAATCTCGTAGCGCGATACGCCAAAGGCGTCGAGCACTTCTCGGACGAGCTGAAATTGTTCAGCGAGCTCAGGCGGAGTTTTCTGCCGTGTTCCTTTGTATTTTTCATAGGTTTTATGACGGAAGGTTGTCTTGCCTGCATCAAAGGCAACGAGCATATGAGTCGGCTTGTCCTCCTCCAAAATTTTTAAAAGCATGGTCGTAAAACCGTAAACAGCATTCGTATAAACGCCTTTATCATTATTCAATAACGGCAAAGCAAAGAACGCACGGTACGCGATACTATTACCATCTACCAATATGAGTTTTTTTCAAGGAAAAAGCCCCTCTCTCGAATCGAATTCATTAGCTTTATTTTATCATAAGAGCACAGGAATGAGAAAAGCACAGAAAATTAATCAAAGATTGTTGCAGTGAACTCATTTCAGCCTGCTGAAACGTCAGGGAATTTTAATTTATTGGTAAATCTGACCACCGACTAAAATTAGGATTTCGCTCGACTTGTTCGCTTAGCCAAATTGAAGCTCCGTCTAAAAATAAGGCTTCTACGATCGAGCATTACTCCTTAGGAAGATAAGCTCTTACGAAACGACCTATTTTCGCAAAAAGGCCAGTCGAGCGTCGCTCAACTGGCCTTTGTCTGCATTCTGAAGTTCTTCTAAACTACGAAGTGTTTTCTTATTCAATATTTCCCATTAACAATCGAGTATACGGCGAATCAGCTGGTAAGACGATCACTGTTTCCTCGCCGATAGTTTTTTCATAGGATTGTAGCGTGCGGAAAAGCTGATAAAACTCTGGATCCTGCCCAAACGATTCGTTATAGATTTTCGCCGCTTCGGCATCACCTTCCCCGATCACTTCATCGGCGTCAGCTCTTGCAGCTGAAAGAATTTCCTGTACTTCCATGTCCGTATTGGCCTGAATCCGATTCGCTTCGGCCACCCCTTCGGACAAATACTCCTGCGCTGTAGATTGGCGTTCCGAGATCAT
This sequence comes from Bacillus sp. JCM 19058, assembly GCA_001310555.1. The sequence continues at coordinate 5,146 of BAXO01000088.1, read as the reverse complement.
TCTTCGATAGACGGCCTGCTCGTTTTCCTCAGGTAAATCGGTACGCATCATTCGCACATCCGTTAGCGTAATCCCGTATTCATTACGTTCCAACGCTTCATTAACGCGATCGCGCACCAGTTCATTAAAGCTGCCTCGTGACGATTCGTCTTCGTTAATGATCTTTTCAAAATCAAGCTGACCCAGTTCGGCGCGAATAGCTGAAAAAATCAACTCTCCCATAATCGCCTCGGCGTTTTCTGCCGTACGAGCATTGGCAATCATTTGTTGAGGGTTATTAATTCTCCAAACGGCGTAATGATCGGAAAGCATCCGTTTTTTGTCTCGCGTATTAATTTCTGCGGTCGGTATATCATACACCATCTGATGCTTTGGCAGCGTTGTCACTGATTGAATAAAAGGAATTTTATAGCTTAATCCGGGTTCTTGCTCAATCCGAACAACCTCACCGAACTGGCGAACCACGCGATACTCATTCTGCTCAACGATAAACAAATTACTAATAATCTCGCGACGATAACGATCAGGATGACGCCAACAGCAATCAGCTTTATATATTTCCGCCATTCTTCGGTTCCCCGCCGTTTATTAATATCGACAATATTTTCATCACTCATCGGACGCCTCTCCTTCCTCAGCCGCTTGCTCTGTTTCAGCTTCTTGTGCCGGAGCCTGTTGGGCTTGGCGCTCGAGCGGGCGGATTGGTAAATAGCTAATCGTGTCGTTATTGCTGTCCATAATATAAATTTCGGTATCAGGAAGAACCTTTTCCAACGTCTCTAAAATAAGCCGTTCCCGCGTAACCTCTTGATTTACTTGATATTCCTCGTACAAAGCATTAAAAATTGCAACATCCCCGCGAGCTCTTTCGATCCGTTCAGCCTTTGAACCTGTCGCACGCGACATGATCGCATCCTTTTCCCCTTCAGCCTCATTAATTTGCTGATTACGGTATTTGTTTGCTTCATTAATTTTCGTCAGACGTTCTTCCCTAGCATCGGTTACCTCCGTAAAAGCGCGGCGAACTTCATCTGTTGGCAGTTCAACATCCTGCAGCTTCACGTCCTGAATACTGACGCCGATTTGATACATTTCGAGCAAGTCGACGAGCGTTTCAAAAACGGCTGCTTCGATTTCCGGCCTTTGATCGGTTAATGCTTCATCGATACCTGAGCTTCCGATAACTCCCCGTAGTGACGCCGAAGTCGCATTGTAAAGGACTGTCTCCGGGTCTTCGCTACTATACAAAAATAATTCCGGGTCTGTGATGCGCCACTGAACGGCTAAATCAGCAAATAGAATATTTTCATCACCGGTAATCATTTTCGCTTCGTTCGTAAACTCAACAACCTCACCGTCTACCTCTTGATAGCCGACCTGAAGGTTGTACGTTCCCCGGGATAGATGCTCGACTCGTTGAATCGGCCACGGCATTTTAAATTTCAGCCCTGGCTCTGTTATCGTTTCATCAACCTTCCCGAAAGTTATTAATGCTGCTTGCTCCGTTTCGTCCACGATATACCAGCCTGTAATTAGAAACAAGCCAAGTATGGCAGCGCCGATCAATGAAACAAAGCCAATGATCAGCTGTTTAATCGATACCAAATGCAATCCCCTCTTTCTAGTTGATACGTTTCTTACGCATAACCTCGTGTTCAGGTTTCAAATTCATCGCGCAATTTCTCATATTTACGCACACCTTTTTCATTATAGTACATATTCCCGCTAGAAAGTGGCATTGTTAAAAAAAACTATAAACTTTTTAGAGCTCCTCCCAGATCAAAAAGAGGATGAAAGCAAGGGGATGCTTTCATCCTATCAAGGGGATTATTAGCTACCACAAGTAGGCTAAAGGGTGTTTATAGCCTAGCCGTGGCATCCATAAAACCGTTCTATTTAAGTATAAGCAAGCTTCGTTAAGAACAAATAAAGCAATTGTAAAAATTGTGTTAATGTTTAGATGCTGGAAAGCTGTTCATCGCACCGTTGAAACCGCTTCGGTACTTCCACTAAGCAAAATTTATTACTCCCAGGAAAAGGAAAGAAAAATAGCATTGGATATCTTTCCTTGAATAAGGTGAACGGACACTGACTGTCATGCCAAGCGCCAACAACACTCGCTAAAACATTAACTCAACAATTCCCCAAAAAAATTTAGCTCTATCCCTGAGTCATCATCATGCCTTTTCATAACTGTAGCTCCACCGCTTAACGCGGAATGCTCATACCGCTTATGACGATAAAAAGAAGCCTCCGCCTGCATGACTCCCTTCGTCAACAGACGTAGCGGAATCTCTCAAAGGCCGTGATGAGCGACTCGACCCTTTTCGTTATCATTCAGTCCTGCTCTTTTTTTGAAAAGAATGGTGAATGTCGTTCCTTTCCCAGGTTCGCTATCAACTTCTATTCTCCCATGATGCGCTTCGACCAAGTGCTTAACGATTGCTAAACCGAGACCAGTTCCACCTGAGTTCCTGCTTCTTGCCCGATCAACGCGATAAAACCGTTCAAATATGCGTGGAATTTCCTCCTCGGTGATGCCTATCCCTGAATCGCTGACTTGCAATGTAACCCAGTCCCCATCCTCAGCAAGCGAAACAGCAATATGACCGCCAGCAGGCGTATATACGATCGCGTTTGTCATTAAATTAATCGCTATTTGCTTCAATCTTTCGGCATCCCCATCAATTGTCAAGACACCATCTGAAAAGAAATGCAGGCTCACTTCTTTTTTTTGTGCCTTTTCCTTCAGAAGCGTCACTGCCTCTTCTACGGCTTCCGTGATATTGGCCTTTGTCCAGTTCAGCTGAAAATACTGTTGCTCTATTTTTGACAGCTCCAGCAAGTCTTGAATCAAGCTTTGTAGCCGCTCGCTTTCCTTCAAAATTATCGTTAAAAACTTTTCCCGTAATGAAGGCTCGTTCATTGCACCGTCAATTAGCGTTTCCGCAAAGCCTTTAATCGAGGTCACCGGGGTCTTTAACTCGTGCGATACATTGGCAACGAAGTCTTTCCGGATTTGCTCGAGCTTTTTAATTTCCGTAATGTTATGGAGAACTAGAACAATCCCTCTCATCCGCCCGTGCTCACTCAAGACTGGCGCTCCATAGATTTCGAACTGTTGAACAGAGAGATGTATCGGAATCCGAACTTGCTGGCGTTGTTTCTTTTCAGTCATAAAGACCGTTTGAATGACTTGATTGACTTCCTGAAATGGGATGACTTGATAATATACTTGGTTCAACCAACGTTCCGTATCCTCTTGAAAAATTTCCTTACAGGTCTGATTAATGAGCGAAATATCACCGCGTATGTTTATGAAAATTAGTCCGCTACCGATATGCTGTATTAACGTTTCTAGTCGTTCCTGTTGAACCTGGTGCCTTTTTGTAATCTGGTCAAGGTTATAGGCCAAAACGTTAATCGAACGCGCGAGTTCACCGACCTCATCTAGCTTCCCTTCGACCGTACGCGCCTTGAAATTGCCCTTCGCCAGCTCATTGGCTACCGTTGTTGCCTCTGTAACTGGACGAATCATTTGATTCGTAATGCGGAACGTTACGAAGGCGATCACGATAAAGGCAAGCAAAAACGTAACGAATAAAATTGTCCAGACCGTCCGGTTCATTTCTGACAGAGCTGTAGCTGAAATTCCAAGTCTGACGTGCCCGATTTCACCTTCAGTTAATGAAACACCAGCACTATAAAAAAGCAGCTCTTCACCAAGTGTTTCGCTATAGCGATTTCCGGGCCGCCTTGCCCTGCTTCAATTAGTTCAGGTCGATCCGAATGGTTCTCCATTTGCGCTGGCTCCATCGCCGATTCTCCGATGACGGTGCCGTCCGCTGAAATAATCGTGACGCGTGCGTTCAGTTGTTCGCTTATATCAAGAGCCAGCCTTTGGGCATCTGCCTCCTCAGATATTTCAGAGCTAATGGTATAGGCGGCAAGCTTCGCCTCCTTTTCAATTCGCTCCGATAAATAATTTAAATGGAAGCTTTCAAAGAGCCAGCCTATCGCAAACCCTAAGCTTACGAGTACGAAAAAAATGACCGCTAAAACCGCACTCATCAAATGGAGCCCAAATTTACCCATTCAATTTCGGCTCCTCTAATTTATAGCCGAGTCCTCTTATCGTTTTGATGTAGACCGGCTTTTTCGTATTCGGTTCAATCTTTTCTCTTAAATGGCTAATGTGCACGTCGACAATTCTAGTATCACCGACGAATTCGTAATTCCATACCGCATTGAGTAGTTGATCCCTTGTTAAAACCCGACCTTTGTTTTTCGCCAAATATAAAAACAGCTCAAATTCCTTTGGCGTTAATTCCAAAGGTTTGTCCTTGTATCTGAGCTCATAGTTTTCTGGGTATATATCGACCTCACCAATCGTTAAAACGACGGTCTCCTTTTGTTTATCTGATACGTCTACTATCGGAGAAATCCGCCTCAATATCGCACGAACTCTAGCGACAACCTCCCGTGGGCTAAACGGCTTGGTCATGTAGTCATCTGCCCCAAGCTCAAGGCCCAAGACTTTATCAAATTCATCGTCCTTCGCTGTCAGCATCAAAATCGGTGTCATTACTTTGTTTTGTCTAAGCTGCTTGCAGACATCGAGCCCATCCATTTCCGGCAGCATTAAATCAAGGACGATCAGATCGAATGAATGTGCTGTTGCAAGCTCTAATGCCTTAGCTCCATCCATTGCAGTTTCAACTTCATACCCTGCCTTTTCAAGGTTAAACTGCAGCAAGGTTACAATTGATTCTTCATCATCAACGACTAAGATTCGCTTTGCCATTTTCATCCTCCACTCTTTATACAAAGAGATAATTTTGAACGGTACGGATGCCAAATCGCTGCTTGGCTCTTTTTCTTTGTCTTTAGTATAACAAATAATCATGAAAGTTAGTAAAGAGAATGGTATTTGGCCTTTGGTTAATGTAAGATTTATCCTAATTGAAAGGAAATCTGATTTTATAAAAAGAAATCGGCTAGTAAAATAGTGTTTAAAACTCTAGAACATGAATCAATTGTTTGCCGGATTTGGTACAATCCCTGGGTCTCATCATCCGCTAATGATCGTTTTGAATTTTTATATTGTATTAAATCGAATAAATTTCATAATTCAATGATTGAGTGT
>BAXO01000087.1 GCA_001310555.1 Bacillus sp. JCM 19058 | reverse complement strand
CCCGGCGAATCCACTACCTCTACCGGCGATTCCGCTGCCTCTCCACGCGTTTCCGCTTCCTCTCCTGGCGATTCCGCTTCCTCTTCACGCGATTCCGCTTCCTCTTCTCGCGATTCCGCTGCCTCTCCACGCGTTTCCGCTTCCTCTTCCGGCGAATCTTTCAGCTCTTCCGGCGAATCGGCATACTCTCCGGATGAATTCGCATCCTCCCATCCTGGCATCCTCGCATGTCCGTTCAGACCTGACTTCGGCTTTATCAAAACTTACGTTATCGGCAATTACCATAGTTATGACAAAGACCAGCCCAAAGCCTGGGCTGGTCTTCCAATACTATTTATGTAGGAATTTTTATTGAAGTGCCTTAATCCAAGTAAGGGCCATAAGCATATTTCCGCTAGAATTCATATGAACACCGTCCGTGGTCAATAGGGCGCCCGACTGTGCTTTTAAATATCTTTGAAAAGCTTGGTGGGTCGGAACAAGTATGGCATCATACTTTACTTGTAGGCGGTGAACAGCTTCCACATAATCAATGAGCATTTTATTTCCTTTTGAGTTAGGCTCCTCCTCAATAATTGTCGGCTCCATGAGAATGATTTTTGCATTCGTTTGTTCTTTTACTTGGCGTAGCAGATCGTCGTAAACCTCTTCAAAGCGTTCAGGATAAACCTGTTCCATCTCGTGATTGTCTAGCTGCCTCCAGACATCATTAATGCCGATCGAAATCGACAGCCAATCCGGGCGCAAATCGAGGACATCCGTTTGCCAGCGGCCGGCCAAATCAGTTACTCGATCTCCACCAATTCCACGATTAATTATTTCTAGTTTTTTTTCCGGAGCCATTGTTCGATAATAATCTCGGATCAAGCGAACGTAGCCATGCCCGATTTGCTCTGGCTCCTCTCTTCTCCCGCAATCAGTAATGCTATCGCCGATTAATAAGAGCCGTTCATTGTTTTGCAGCTTCATCGAATTCCTCCTCTAATTTAAAAACTTTTCCTGCCGTATCGCTTCGTGGACAGATAAATCTCGATAAAACGCTTTCATAGGTGCCATTTGCCGTAAACCGATTTTTCCCCTTGTCAAAATACTACCATATTCCTCACCATTATCCACCCATTCCAAAACTGTGAGTTCATTGATTGAAAACTGGACGATGCTTTCATATTTTACCAGTTCCATTTGATAAGGTTTAATCGCATCCGTTGCTGGTGGCAACGGATCAGCGCCGTGGGCCACGAGATGAAAGCCATGACTTTTTCGTAGATTACAAGTGCGAAAGGCTCGTTCATCGGCATGCTTATGTCGAAAATAAGACAAATGCAAAGCGTTGATGTCACCTGAGTGGTATTGTGGATACCGCCCTTGTCGGGGATTGAGCTGTTCGTCAAATAAATCCTCGCCATCTCGCCCTTTTGCCGCAAAAAAGATCATGCATAGCCCCGGTTCACGTACGGGAAAGAATTTCCACCTGATTACAATCTTATCAGGAAAATCAATCGGGCACCAGTACACCCAATGAGCATTGTCGCCATGCACTTCTGAATCGAGTGCATTTTCCAACGACATCCCTTCTGTAACATTGGCTTGACGCATCTCCTCCTGTTTGCTGCCTTGAGCACTCTCGCCTTCCTCTCCTGAATCGAGTCCATTTTCCTCCTGCTTCTTACCAATCTGATCCTCGCCGCGCCCTCCAGTCTCCAGCCACGAACATCCTCAGGCTTTGTTAAAGGGGTATGGTATAAGCAGTTTCCCCGTTCAAATTGATACCGTTTCATGCTGTTAGCCCCTTTCTCTTTACTTTTCGAGGTAATTTTTCAGTCTGGACAATATGCATTTTACGAAATTGGCTTGGTGGGACACCAATTCGCTTTTTGAATATCCGATTGAAATAACTATGTCGATACCCGACTTTTTCTGATATGTCATTAATTTTCATGTCTGTATTTAACAGGAGTTCCTTTGCCTGTTCAATTCGAAGTCCGGTCAAATAGTCGATGAAATTAATCCCTACGATTTTTTTAAATGCCTTACTCAATGTATATGGATTTGTGTCGACTTCATCAGCACAGCTTTCGAGGGAGATATCTTCCATATAGTGTTTAGTAATATAGCTGCTAACCCGCTCTACAAGCTGCTTCATTTCAAAATTGACCCTGCCTTCAAGCAAATGAACATAAGGAGAAATCACTTCTTCTGTCAACCATTCAAGCATTCGGCTAGATTCACGAATTTGCGATAGCTCTTCGAACATATTCCGTCCGCCGAACAGCTCGTGGGGATGAATGCCTGAATGAAGGATTTCATGTTGAATACTGCTAAATAATTGTACAATCCCGGTTTGAATATTCATTTCTTTAATTCCTTTTTCGGTAAGCCCTTCTAAAAATTCGGCTATCAAGCGCGTTGTTTCTCCGCTCTGGCCCATACGTACTGCTTGTAATATTTCCTTTTCGATGTCAAATGGGTAATAGAACTGCTTATATTTATCGCTTTCCTTCATTTGATTCAAATCGATCACTTGATTCTGATTGATATAATCGCGGTAACGCTTCCCTTGTCTTACTTGCTCTAATAGCTGCGGTATTCGTTTAACCTGCTTTGTCGGTTCACTGATGGTTATCGTACTGTAAAGCTTCGTAATCCTTTTAATGGCCTCAGTTGCACGCTCAGTAAATGGTAAAAGCTGTTGATGGATTTCAGTATTCTCATCATATGCAATAAGAAGGCCGATCGATAAATCATGAAAGTTAAGAGCATTGAACTGGACAAACTGTTCCCTTGCTAGCTCTTCGATAATATTAGTAATCGCAAAGGCCAATAAGCTCTCATCATTTAAGAGCCCTCCTTCCGATTCATAGAGACCTGTCACCTGTACATCAATATATATAAAGCATTGATGATTAAGCTTCCACCCATAGTGACACATTCTTTGCCGTAAATCCTTTTCAGAATAATAGTATAGATACCCTTGCAGCAATTGCGTTAAAAAGCTGTTTTTTTAAGTCTGGTACTTGCGCTGATAATCGTTCCTGTAGGAGTTCGCTTTCGTTGGACAACTGTTCAATCTGTTGCTCGATCCATTGAAATTCATCCTTGCTCTCCCGTTTCTTCTTTCCTTCCTCAAATAAGCTAATTAACTTTTCGACCGGTTTATACATCCGCTTAGACGCAAGCCAGGACATCACTAGCGCAGTCAACAGCCTGCTAAACTGATCATAACTATGACCCGGGAAATGAACACTATTGGCGAAGTAATTTGCGACATGGGCGCCGCCGAAACGAATTGCCATTGTGAGCCAATTCGGTCTAATGTTCCATAGGATACAGAATAAGACAATTCATGATATTTAAAAGTGAATGATGATTCATGCTTTGGCTGCTCATCTATATATTCACGTAAAGCACTTACAAACCCCTGATATTCTGTAGAATTATTACCTACAAGTAGCTCATTATTTTCATTAAGCAGTAACGTCGCCCCGTCATTATAAGGGGTTAGCGTTTTTAACAATTGCACAAGCTTTTGTCGATCTAAACTAATATTCAATGTCCCGACCGGCTCATTATTTCCTCCTGGAAGACTATGCGTGAGCAGTAAGGAAATCGGGTCGTCGTTTTCGCTTACACTGGGAGAATGATAGTGCTTCTCCCAACCGAAATGCTTCCCCTGCTCTAATATCGTTTCATAGTAGCGAATTTGCTCTTCTTCTTTTATCAATTGATAATTAGGACTAAATAGCACGGGTTCTTCCGAATGAATAAAAAGCTCTACATTTTTAATGAGCGGATGACTTCCTTGCAAGACTAATAGCATTTTCGTAATATCACGGGTTTCCTGGAATTCGCTGACAAAGTCGATATCAAGGAGCGATATTCCGAATCGCGGTTCAAACGCCCAAGAGGTTAAGGACATCTCCAAATAGTCAAATTGGTCGTTAATGTTCTGGGCACGTTGAGTTATCTGCTGCTCGTGCTGTTCGCGTAGCTCGTTTTCGACCTCGTTGACTCCAAACCAGTAAATTCCAAGACCTGATATTAAACCAGGAATGAAAGTAATGACTAAAATCATGATGAAGTTCTTGCGGAAATATTGGCTTCTCCAGCCTGCCCTCCAGCTCCCCATTAGACGTTTGCCTGTTTTTTTCATTTGCTACCCACCTTTTTTTTGTTCTGCCTTCTTTATAATTCATATAAGTGAATAATATTAATTTTTTTATTATCTATTATTTTATGTGAAAAAGTAAACGCAGAATAACAAGCAGTAGGAAAACATCGTCTTGCCAAAACAGGTTTTTATTGTAAAACAGCCTGCACCCAAGGGGCAGACTGATTACCAAGACTAGTCCATATTCTCATGAGCTTCGATATAAAGCTGATTCATTTCTTCAATCAGCTCTGTACCGCCACTGCGCTCCCACAAAGCGATGGCCTCATTAAAGCCCTCTTCATCAATTTGTCCGACAATAAATTGAATCCGAGCATCCTGAATGATTGTATCTAGCTGCTGTCCTTTTTGTGAATATACTTGTGAAATAAGTGACTCGGCAGGGTTAGCGACTACAATTTCTTCATTTTCGGTTACTATTTCTGCCTCTAGCTCCTTTAGCTCAGTCGGAGTTTCTGTGAGGCCATAATCCTCGGGGATGAACATTAATAGCTGATTCAATGAGTCGAAGTCGGCCGTTAACGCTTCATTATCCAATGACAGGTTGACAAATTCTCCTTCAGTCCACTCGTAGTGCGTTCCTTCAAGTCCATTTGCAGCTAAAATCTGTGCCTCTTCATCGTTCATTTTGTCAAGAAACTCTAGCACCTGCCTTAGCTCCTCTTCTGTGCTAACCTTTGTTTTAGGGATAGCAAACATTCCGGCATAACCTGACGTTGGCAAATTAAACGTCCCGCGTGGCCCTTCGACTGACCCAAGCAAGCCAATCGGATCGGTATTGTTTTTGTCTAAATCCTCGATGGCACGTCGAATGCGCTCGCCGCTATCAAGCACATCGACGATCACACCAGCTCTGCCATTATTCATCGGATCGACCCATTCTGCAGGATCCATTACGGCAAAATCTTCATTGACCAAACCTTCGTCATAAAGCTTTTTAAAGAAGTCAAGTGCCTCACGATACTCATCAGTTAAAAAATCGGGAATTAAATGCCCTTCTGGATCGATCCCCCATTTATTTGGAGCACCGAACCAGGTTTGCATCACATTCCATGGACCTTCAAATTTTGAAACGACGGTACCATACGTATCATCTTCGCCATTGCCATCCGGATCATCATAAGTAAATGCCTTCAGCATTTCGTAAAAATCGTCAATCGTCCTCGGGGGATCCATATTCAAATTTTCCAGCCAATCCTGCCGGTAGACAATTCCGTTTCTCCCAAGGCTCGTGCTCGATAGATTCCGTAGATCTTTCCATCAATCATCGTATTGTTTAAAACAATTTCATTTGCTTGGCTCAGGTTATCATAATCGGTTAAATAAGGCCCTAACTCCCAAAAGGCTCCGTCCCTGACAGCACTAATAAAACTTGGCGTTTTCCCAGGAATATACATCACATGCGGCAAGTCTCCGGAAGCTAAAGTAATATTAAACTTATCGTCGATATTACTATTTGGCGCCCAGTTAATCGTTAGTTTCGTATTTGTATAGTCTTCTAATGCTTGGAGCACCGGACTGCTACTTCCCGGCGGATTCGTTGAAAATGTAACAGCAAAAACATCAAGCTCCAATGGCTCTGAGACTTCAGTATTGTCATTACGCTCTCGATCTGCTTCCGTGGCTGAATGCTCTTCTCCCCCGGTTTGTGAGTTGCACCCGACCAACAAGACAACGGCTAGAAATAAGGTTAATACGGATCTAGCACGGTGTTTTCGTTTGACTTTTTTCACACAATTCGCCCCCTTTAATTGAAATCATTGCTTCCAATCTAGTGATAATCCCTCTCCTTTCCAACGCTTGTTTCACCATAAACATCTTATTTAATCAATAGTAAGCGTTTACAATTTGCATTATATGGCGACCTTTTTTTTAAACAGCAATCACACTTTTTTTGCATTAGCTCTTTCTTGCATTTGTCGTATACTAGCACTTTCTTGCAAAAATGATACTTTTCATGAAGCTAATGGCCTATACGATACTTGTCTGCAATAACCCCGGGGGCTAACCTGGGCCCGTTGCCTGCTGTCGCTGTTCGATTCTAATAAACGTCCGATACGTAATATACATTGTGACGAAGGCAGGAAGAGTTAAACCAAAAAAAATCAAAAGGCTTGGCAGCACATAATACAAATAACCGACAGTATAAATGGCAGCAACTAAATATATCGTTCGTATCGGCTGATAAATAGCGATGATCATTGCGCTTTTGAAATATTGAAAGAAGCGGAGTTCATAGTGCACATATAAAGGAAACAAATAGAAGGCCATCAGCCGTATAGAAGTACAGCAACGAAAATAGAAATGCGCATCATCGTTTGGAGCCATAAAACACTTAGCTCGAAGTATTGAATATTAATGTAGAGCATTGAACCGAGAACGATGAGAACAAAGGTTAAGCCGTTTGCTTTGAGGAAGTTTAAGCGATAGGCACGCCAAAATAGTTGAAAAACCGGGCGATCCCCTTCTCCCATCATCCACCTCCGCAGTACAGTATAGAGAGCTACCGTACTCGGACCAAAACCTAGGAGAATACCACCTGTCAGCGTGAAGACAATCCAAAGCAAGTTTAAATAAAATAATGACATGACAATTTCCCCAAAACGATAAAAGCCTGTCATAAATCCTCCGTTTACCATACAGCCCCTCCTTCAAACCTCCGGGCTTAGGCAGGTCCTGAGCCCGGATCGGGTAAACAATTGTCAAAATACCGATGATCGCTGAACCTTTTTTTTAGCGAGCTCTTCTGTTTAGGCACTAAAAGACCAATAGGAGACTACCCTTTTACTGAGCCAATTAAGACGCCTTTGGCAAAATGCTTTTGCAAAAATGGATAGAAGATTAAAATCGGCAAGGTAGCTACAACTATAACGGCAAGCTTCACCGACTCCTGCGGTTGCTCATAAAACGCCTCATTCATTTCTCCGACTCCAATATCAGCAACCATTACGAGCTGCTGAAGGAGGAGTTGAATCGGCCATTTCGTATTATCGTTAATATAAAGCAGTGCCTGGAAGAAATCATTCCAATAAAAAAACGGCATAGAACAATGTAAACGTGGCGATCATCGGCTTTGATAATGGCAGCATAATCCGCCAGAATGTACCGATTTCCGTACAGCCATCAATTTTTGACGCTTCCTCCAATTCAACGGGAAGCTGCTGAAAAAAAGTTTTTGACAATAATTAAATAAAATGGATTGATCGCCAATGGCAATATTAAAGCCCATAGAGAATCAAGCAGGCCTAGGCCCCTGACAAGTAAATAAGTGGGAATCATACCGCCGCTGAAAAGCATAGAAAATAAGACTAAATTAAGCACTACATTTCTGCCAACCATCGTTTTTCGCGATAAAGGGTAAGCCATCGTCAACGTTAAGGTCAAGCTGACAATGGTTCCGATAACTGAAACAAAAACGGAAATCCCGATGCTATTCATAATCGTATTCGTCGAAAAAAATATAGCGATACGCATTGAGTGTCACGACCTCTGGCAGGATAAAAAAATGAGCGGCTTGTCAACTCAGCTTCCGTAGCAAATGAACCCGCAATTATATAAAGAAAAGGCAAGATAGTGACGAGTCCCAACACGCCGAGTAGCAGGAAATTAAAAACGTCAAACACTCGTCCGGAAGGCGTATTGTGGAATTTTTGCATGAAAACATCCCTCCATTTCATTAAGGTGCAATGGTTCGCAGCCAATACACCTCGATTCTTGAACAGCTACGGCTAAAACAAGCCCTGCTGCCCTGCCTTTTTTGCTAGTTTGTTAGCGCCAAGGATTAGGATAATCCCAACAACTGATTTGAATAAGCCCACAGCCGTGCTATAGCTGAATGCTCCTTGTGTTATTCCAACAAAATAAACATACGTATCAAACACATCGGCTACACTACGGTTCAGAGAATTTGACATTAAATAAATTTGCTGGAAGCCCGTGTCTAAAAAGTTCCCTAAACGAAGAATTAACAAAATAACGATCGTCGGTCGCAAAGCAGGAAGTGTGACATGCCATAATCTGCGCAGGCGTCCTGCTCCGTCAACTACTGCTGCCTCATATTGTTCCTGATCGACTCCAGCCAGAGCTGCCAGGAAAATAACCGTTCCCCAGCCGGTTTCCTTCCAGATGATTTGTCCCATAATCATTGGGCGAAACCAATCTGGACTGGCGAGGAAGTTAAATGTTTGACCTGTTATTGCTTCCAGAATTTCATTGACAATCCCTCCGCTTGTCGTTAAGAAAACGTAACTAATACTAGCAATAATGACCCAAGACATAAAATGGGGAACATAAACAAAGGTTTGGACCGTCCGTTTATACCAGCTGATTCTTAGCTCATTTAGAAGAAGCGAAAGAATAATCGGGGCTGGAAAAAAGAAAATCAAATCATAGACGGCCAAAATAAACGTATTTCTGAGCAGTCGAAAAAATCCGGATTTGAAAAAAAGTTTGAAAAGTGCTCAAATCCGACCCATTGGCTGCCGAGCACACCGAGAAACGGTGAGTAGTTTTGGAAGGCAATCGCGACTCCCCACATCGGAAAATACTTGAAAACGATAAAATACAAAAGTCCTGGTATTAATAACAGGTAAAGCCATTTATCCCGTTTGATGCGCTGTCTCCTTGTCAGAGGGTTCGCACTCAAAGCCGATTCGCTCACGGAATATTTAGTTGAAGCTTTTCCGCTCACCATAGCATGCCCTCCTTTTTGGAAGCAGGCAGGAAACACTATCCGCACCTGCCGTATGCTCTATTCCGCACCTGCCTCCTGATACAATTGATTGATTTCATCAATATATTCCTGTCCACCGCTACTAAGCCAGAGGCTAATAGCTTCCTGCAGCCCATCCTCATCAATTTGTCCAACAATAAACTGAATCCTTGCATCGTTAATAATGTTATCAAGCTGAGCCCCTTTTTGACTGTAAACATCAGATATTAAAGCTTCTGCCGGATTCGGCACAACGATCTTTTCATTCGCTTTCATGACCACTTCCTGCTTTTCAATTAGTGGACTCATTTCTTCCTTGTAAAAACGATTCTCCGGGATATACGGCTGAAGCTGATTTAAATCCTGATGCTCGTTATATAGAGCTGGAGTCTCTGCCGAAATTTGCTTAAATTCGCCACTTTCCGTCATTTCAAAATGTCGCCCCTCCAAACCGTTATTGGCGATAATTTGGGCCTCTTCGTCATTTAGCATGTCAATAAAGCGAAGCACCTCTCGCAACTCTTCCTCTGTTTTGACCGTTGTTTTTGGTATCGCAAACATTCCCATGTAGCCAGCTGTCGGCAATGTTCGCAAACCATGAGGTCCTTTTACTGCACCAAATACATCGATTACACCCTCAAGTTCCGAATCGCGTTCAAGCAATTTTTCTTGCGTGCGATTTGCCTGATCAGCGACATCAACAAGTACCCCAGCCTCGCCATTATTGATCGGAGTTACCCATTCCGCTGTGTCCATTACAGCAAAATCCTCATTGACAAGCCCTTCATCGTACAGCTTTTTAAAGAAGCTTAAGGCTTCAAGATACTCCTCTGTCATAAAATCCGGAATCAATTCACCATTCCCCGTCTCACCCCATTGATTAGGAACACCAAACCACGTTTGCATAATATCCCATGGTCCTTCGTATTTCGAAATGACAATGCCATATGTATCATCCTGACCCGACTGATTCGGATCATCCTCCTTAAACGCTTTCAATACTTGATAAAATTCATCTATCGTCGTCGGAATGTCTAGACTACATTGTCAAGCCAATCTTTTCTAATCGTTACCGCGTTTCTACCTAAAGGCCGTTCCCGATAAATCCCGTAGATTTTTCCGTCGATTGATGAGTTGTTTAAAATGATGTCGTTAGCCTGGCTGAGATTATCATAGTCATTCAAGTAAGGCCCGAGCTCCCAAAACGCCCCATCTCGTACCGCACTAACAAAGCTCGGCGTTTTTTGCGGAACGTACATAAGATGAGGTAGGGAACCAGAAGCGAGCATAATATTAAACTTATCATCGATATTGCTGTTTGGAATCCATTCGATCGAGAGCTCCGTCTTGGTATATTCTTCTAATGCTTGAACAACCTCACCATTGTCATCTGGTGGCTCCGTTGTAAAAGCGACTGCTGATATCGTCAATGCGAGCTTCTCATCAGCCTTCATTGCCACTCTCTTCAGTTTGACTGCAACCAATTAATCCAACAGCTGTCGCCATTACCAATGCAATAACTATCCATTTTTTGCTATCCATAATGTAAAAATCCTCCTTTTGAGCAGAAGCAATGAACGCTTTATCCATTGCTTTTCCTCACTATAAGGTGATACGCAGTTTCCACCAATATCATTTTTTGGAAGGCGTAACTACCTTATAATTAGCTGTTTCCATACGGTTTTGCACTTTTTTTTCTCACCTAACACTTTATTGCCTTTCGAAGAACAAGGAGCTGATTCCCATTCAAAACTAGCAGCGCTTTCGTTCACTAGAGTCGGCTTGCTATTCGATTCGTTCATATATCTCGATGCTTGAGCTTATTCGTTGTCGAAAAAGTAGTTTCGATTATTTGCCGATTCACAATGCAGGATTCGGGCTTCAAATACCTCGGATGCCCTCTTTAGCATTCCCGTACTCACTCGTACGCAAAACGCTTCTCCCGTCCCCATTGCTTCTGTCCGTCCATAGCCTGCTAACATTATTGCTGCTCATTTGCATTTTTCGTAGCTTCGCCAACTGTGCTTAGCGTTGAGCGCCGCTAAGAAAATGTCATCCCTGGTCATTCTTCTGGCAACTCATGTCCAATTAGCTCGAGCAGCATGATCGCGTTCAAGCACCATTGCGAGATTACATTTGTTGAGATCCAGGGAATTTCAGCAGTCGTCTCCCATGTTTGAACCTCTTGCCACCGACTCATAATAGGCAGCTGCATATGATTTTTTTCTTCACTCAGCAATAGCTCCCACGCCTTCGCCGCCAGCTTTGGATCCTTTCGCTGCCAAGCGGCAAACGCAACCATACTAGCGGCGAACATCGGCCAATGAAACTGACTGTCATTAAGCAAACCGTCGCTTCGTCTTCGCTTTTCTTGGTCGGAGGCGGCATAGAATTCGCCAAACTCAGTAAGCATTTCTGCCCAGACAGAATCCTCGATTAACTGAGCAAGCTCAATCCACGTTTGCGGAGCGCCAAAAGCAATGACCATATGGTAGCCCCCCGTCCCATCTCGAAAACGATGCAATTCGCTCGTTTCTGGATCGTAGCCCAATGTTGGACCTGATAATAAGCGCAAGGGCATGGCCTTTAACGAGGCTATTCCGGCTTCTATTTTTTGACGGTAGCGCTCATCACCGTTCCGTTCCCATTCTGACAACCAGTTCGAAGTAAAGGCCGCCCAATCGGGACCGGTTCGAGCATGGGTCGGAAATTGATTCGGCGGAAAGTAGGCTCTCATCGGCTCTAGATGCTTCAAGGCATAATCGGCATCGCGTACAGATTCGAGTACGTCACGAATCCGTTCATCGGCCGTCAGAAAATAATAATATTTGTGTAAACCCGCCATACTTATCCGGACTTCCTTACAGCCGCAGCCCCAGTGCCTGACATTATGACGTGAGCCGAGCCCATCATATTCACCAAGATGATAGCGATCAACCTCGCTCGTGTGACGAGTCATGGCTTCAGCGACTCGAAACACATCCTCCCTTCCCGAACGTAGGAAGCGTACCATAGCCAAATATTTGGAGCAAGCTCTGTATTTTGCCAAGCAAATCCGCCAAGATCGTAACGCCATTGATGCCTAATTGGATCATAGGTGTGCATAATATCTCCATAATCCCAAAAACCGTACCACTTCCTTTGTTCAATTTCTTGCTTGTAAAAAGTAAATGCTTGCTCCAGTTGCATTTCCAGTTCCGCCTTTTTCGGTGTGCTTCGATCCGGTAGCTCCAGACGCCTAATGCTTTTGTCTTCCAGTAATACTCGGGCTCGCACACGAGCAAAGACGGTGACTGCCACTCCCTAGCTAGGCGAGTTAATTCCTCATGGGGTGGAGAAGAAGGAAACAGCTTGAGCTGAACCTCATTTGTATTGGCGATTCCGACGGGCGTCGCTCTCATTTCATTAAAGCCTTCATAGGCGCTTATTACGTGTGTTTCACCATCATAATGGCGCATATCCATTGCTTCCGCTTCAGGCGACCAGAACCAGACCTTCAGCTCCGTATCCTCCATCGATAACGCTTGAACTTCGATTGTCGAAGGATACTTTTGCCAAAAGTCTCGTAAACCGACTGCGACCCCGCCTTGTTCACCGCCGATGTAGCAAAGCCCGTTCGAGCGACGTCCATGGAGCGCATCGATCCACGAATAATCTGGTGCAGTCCGCTTCATTACTTTGTAGTGCTCTGAAGAAGCTTGAACGAGCTTAAAGTCATTCCAAATCGCTTGATCATTTACATGCTCAAGGAGCTCACGATGCTCCTTTTCATTTAACACAACCGTCTCACCATTGATTTGCCGTCGGTATTGACCAAGTCCGTCGCTGAATCGCCTCGTCTGCAAAAGCTGGCTCGCCTCTGAGTACATCCCCTTTTCCCCAGCGAAGCGAATATTTCGATTCCAAGCTTCACCGTCCAAAGGAACAGTGAAGGCGACTCCGAGCCCTTTGACAAAAACCTCCTCTGGCTTTTGATCGTAAATCATCGTATGGACAATCCTGATAGTAGATAGGCGCTGATAAAAATAAAGGCGGACAATAAAGGGTAAGCCGTTTTCTTGATCCGGAATGCTATGAGTCCCTTTAACTTTCAAGACACTCCGAACTGGCCCATCCTGCTCGATAACGACCTCCTCCACCTCGCTTCGGCAAGTCGTTTGACGAAGCGTAATTCGCTCTTTCTCCCGTAGCCGTTCCTCCAAAATTGCTACAAGCCTGCCATTGCGAGCATAGGTTTTCCCGTTGATTTTAAGCGAATTAATTAAGCCATCACCTTGCTTTAATACAGAACAGGTCAAGGCTCCTGTGTTGACAATAAAGGCATCAGCTGCTTCAGTTACCATCCCATCCTCGGCTTCGATTCTGTCCGTTTTTTTGGAAGGTGAAACAACCTGCTCTCGAATCTGAAAATACAGCCGCATGTCCACTCCATTTAATGCTACCATCAGGCCAGTAAGCCATCGGCCACGATTGAACAGCCTTTGCGTGACCTCCTCTCTCGGTTAACTGCATAGGAAAAAGCTCCGTCAATGCTCCTTTTTCCCAGGGAACGCCCCAGGTGATACCTATCTCTTGCAGCAGCTCTTTTCCAAGTGTGATCAGCTTCATTTTATTCCTCCTCGTTCATCAAGCTGAGGCAAATCCTCAAATGGCGGGAGCTTCGCTAAATAAACATTCCCGTAGCCGTTCATATCACTCGTAAAAATGACATTCATCCCATCCGGACTTAGGCGAGGGTGAACGTGAAGCTTCTGCACATGAAAGCTGCCGCGGTGCTTGCAAAGAATCCGAGGCCCGGCCATTGCTTGGTTCGTTTTTAGCCAAATGAAAATGCAGTCAAGATGGTGCTCTCCATGATATGCACTGGCTTGTTGGCCGTCTCCGACGATTAACCGTGGTCCGTTTGAATGAACGTGCATATTCTGATACGGAAAAGCAAATTCTTCACCTGTCGAATTGTCGTATTTCCGATAACCGAGAAACTTGCCTCCTGTCGTTCAAGCGATTCTGTAAAGCCGTGATAGCCAATATGAATGCCGTCCTCATGCCAATACTCGTGCCCCGCAAATTGTCGTGGATGCCCTTCCCTAATTTTCCAGCGCTCATGAGATTTTGTATTCATTACCCAAATCCGGTGCTCGACCTTTTCCCATGGCCCTTCCTGACAAAAGCTAAGCAGGTGGGGCTGCGTCGGCGAAGCATTTACATGACCGAGCCAGCGCTTTTCCTGATGAAGCACCTTCACCTGAAGCGAATCAAGCGATAACTGACAAATCTTTGAGTGTGGACGAGCTTGCTCGATCTCAGCAAAGCCAAGATAACCACCAGACAGGTTGCTAGAAATTCGATGCGATACGTCCTCAGTAAGGCCAAAAAAAATATCGATTCTCCATCGGACGAGCAGCTTACATTGCTAAAATGATAGTCTTTCGGACAGTGATAAAGAGTTTTTTCCTCGTAGGTAGACAAGGATAAAGCGACAATTGTATTATTTTTTATAAAATAGGCTTCCTCTCCGTATGGATGAATAAATGTTCCTTGAATATCGACTCGATCCGTCCGCAGAAAATCGGTTAGCTGCGTTTGCGTTCCCGTTTGCAAATCGAGGCTGTATAAGTTCGTGCAGCCTCCCTTGTCCGAACCGATTAATAGATTTGAGTCGTTGTTATACCAGCCAGAGTTTGTAAAATAAAGATGGAAGCTATGTGCCATTCCACTCGTTAAGCGAGTAATTTCAGCCTTACTGATCGAATCGATATAGCTGGAAATCTCACTCGGATAAACCTTCCCTTTTCCCATCCTTCTCTCCTTTCTTTCAAAACGAGGGTAAACGCTTTATCAGACTATACACGTCATGCCTTTTCCCGGCAATGACACTTTTTTTGCCTTGAGAGGGAACGGCAGTTGTACCAACAGGAATTGCGCTTGTCCCCTCTGCCTATTCAGGTGTTATCGACGGATATGAATTTGGATATAAGTTCTGTTTACTCTCTTTCATTAGCTGTTAATGTTCGCCCTATTTAAAAATGATTTTATGATTTCTTAGCGAATAACTTAATATAGGAATCCTTCTACAAAAATAAGAGCAAACGTTGGTTTACTACGAAATGCAACTCATTACTTGAAAGGGTGGTATAAATTGAATAAAAGCTTGTTTGTTTTACTCATTTGTTTATCCTTAGGCGCATGCTTTTTTGTAGATAATGACAACGATAACAGAACAGAAAATATTAAAATAACTGATGCAGAAGAGAGACCTGATTTTGAAAGTTTATTTTCTGAGCAAAGAAAACTTCTTGAATTATCAGTAATAGAACGGATCAATACATTATTTCACAAATATGGCACGGCTATTGACATTTTAGAGGAAGGAGGGAATTGGATGAATTTTATTGACGGTGGACAAAGAGAAAAGGAAGTTGTTGAAGTCTATTTAAGCTCGGGTATGGACTCAAAAGAGTTGAAAAAGGATCTAAAAAGAGCGGAGCTACTTTACCAGATTTCCGTTGAGTTTGAAGATGATGTAGCATTAAACTATGTATATCAAATTTATCATGATTTAAATATTGGTCTAAATAGTTTAGATGATACCTCATGGAATGTCACAGAGGAGTATGGGTACAGCGATTCCTTCCGAGAGTTAGATGATTATATAGTAGAAAAGGAATATACTCTCGAATGGGATAATTTTTAAAAGGGGAACGTTCCAGGAAAATAAGGAAGTACAAACTAGGGAAATGACAATAGTAAAAAGCCTGATTCCTCAGTATTCATATAAAGGAATTAAGCTTTTCTTATCATCCATCTTGAATTGGGCACTTAACGAAAAAGCTTCTTTTCACTTGGCCTGCTAGAAAAGGTATTACTTTCGTAAAAGTAATGGGCTTTGACCACCATTTTGTTCTAAACATATACCGTTATCGGGTACTGGGAAATCAAATAAGCACTGAAGGCCGGTATCCTCGCTACGCGGTGGCAGTTGAAAGCTCGATGGGGACAAGTAAGCGCTATTTGTTAACGCTTTCGTTTCTTTCCATTCGTTGGAACATATTGTAGCCAATAGCCGTTTGTACGATCGCAATCGGGGTTATTCCAAACAGAATCAGCAGCGGAGGTAAGTAATACACGACTCCTAAATATATACCGATCAGCAGCAGCTGCATTAAAATAGCAGGTATTGAAACGACACCCATTTTTAAAAACACAAGTAAGTAATGATTGATTCTGAGTTGATAGTGAGCGATGGCCGGAAACAAGTAAAGCCAGCATACAATTAAAGGTAAAGTCAAAAAAATAACGAGCGCATACATGACAAGACGAAGCAGTTCAGTATAATAAGGAATAAAAAGAAAATTATAAACGACAATTGCTGTTATGACCGTAAAAAGCCAGCCTAAAAGATTAGCTGTTTTAAAGTTTTCTCGGTATAGACGTTTGTATAATTTGCTTAAGTCTTCATGCTCATTTTTCATAACCACTGACGAACAATTCCATACATTGCAGCAGTTGCGGGAAAAACGCCAAAAATAATCGCTCCTTTAAATAGGTATACGATCCAATAAGCGTGTAATTTCAAGAGCTCCAGCAGCCATTCTGCAAATACCAATACTCGATTCATCAATGTGCCCCTTGTCCTCTCCCAGAGAATTCTTCACCATTCAGTTTATCATAATAAGGTGGAATACAGCACCATACTCATTCAACACTTCCAGATTATTAATAAAACTGACAAATGAGCATCTTTGCACTATCCGCAAGAAGCAGCAGTCGTTTTCCTACTTTTTTCAGCCGGCCTGTTGAGTTGCTCGCCGGATTCTGACATTCATCCCTGAGGTGACGGGATTGTCGCGCTCCGCATTTTATCCGCGAAATTCGTCCGCCGAAGCCGCTTTGAAATACCTCCTTTGTTTTAAAAATAGGTCCGTGCAGAATCGACGATTCCAGCACGGACCTTTGTCAAGTTAATGAATGTGGATCGATACTTCCTGCGGGCGATAAACAGCGATAACCTGCCCTGCTGAATTGGTTGCAAATAGAACCGAGCGTTCCTTTGCCAACATAAACGAGTAGCTTTTCCCTGTTTTCGGATCTCGGACTTCAATTTCGGCATCCTGACCGAATTCTGACACGAAAATAAAGAGAGCTCCATTGTTGAAGGCCAATTTCCGACCATACACCCCCGGAAATTCCCCACCTTTAATCCAATCCATTTCTCGTTTAACTTCTGCTACTTCTAGCGCATAACTATACAATTGTTTAATAGGCTCTGCTCGATCGTTTAGTTCAACTGGCAAAGGACACCAGAGTAGCTTTCCTTTTCCTAGCTTCAGCTCCTTCAGTCCGACAGCACCATCTGAAGGGACCTCTTTGGAAAGTCTGGCAATCTTTCTGTCACCAAAAGCGAGGCAATATGTTTGTCCATCGATCGACAGCGCCTCTTCGCGCAGGACATTTTCAAGCGTAGTTGAACCCATTTCCTGTTGTAATCGAGACGCTGTCCTCCAATTGTCATCAATCCGGATCGGCCCAGTAAACAACAGGGTTCCACCATTTTCAACATAAGCGAGCAGCTGCTGAAAAGCTGCCTCACTAAAATTATGAGGACTTGGTACCATGACCAGCTTAGGCGGCTCATCCATAAGAGCATCGAGCTGGTACTCTCCGAAGGCGCGTAGATGGGTATTCAGATCATATGTTAATAGCCTAGTTAACATCGATGTCGCTTCAAAAGCGAGCTTTCGATGCGAAAAATCGTTGGAATAAGGAAAAACTGCAGCTACTTCTTCCAGCTCTCTGCCTTCAAACAAGTCGCGAATTTCCGAAATAAACGAACCAAAATCATAGGACACATTTGTCTCCGGCTTTTCACTTCCATCAGCCCGCAAGGAACCAATATTTGATTCATTTGCGTTGTTCATATAGAAGTTTGTATTCAGAGCCACTGGACCGCCCCTGCTCCGCCCGTCGAAAAGGAATAGGCATATTTTCGTTCGAGAATATTTCGCAGTTCTTCCTCTGAACGTTTCGCCGTCCCATCTGGATTTTCCAAGTACATAATCCCCGTTTCTTGAATCAAGTTCGGCTTATGAGGTGTTTTTGTAAACACACCGTCCCAGACAAGCTCATCCAAAAGCCACCACGTATGATTGGTTGTATAATCGACCTCTTTTTCATAAAAGAAAGGAGTTGGACGCTGAGAACGCAAGGCTTCATCTTGCCCAACAGTTACTAATTGATTGCTAGAGATCGAATGAATCGTCTCGGAAAGCTGTTTAACCCAGCGATTGTGCATATCCATCGTAAACAGCGTATAGTCCATCCAGCGCAAACTTTTTTTTCGGAAATCTCATATCCTGTATATCAAAGCTAATGTCTGCTTGCTCAGGTAGCTGAACGCTCTCAAAATCAGGAAGCTCATCGATTGTCATGTTCCACTTTTCCTGAAGCACCCTGACTGTCTCATACTTGTCCTTGAGCCAGTTTTGAAAAGCCTTTCGTTCAAAAGGATCTTGAGCTGAGCGTGGACCTGCAAAAACCCGAGCAGGATCAAACATCGAAGGCTCGTTAATTAAGTCCCAGTGAATGTGAGTCGCCTGTTTATACCGCGAAACAATCGAGGCAACAAACCGTTTTTGTGCTTCAACGCTTCGTGGATCAAGATACGGATTTTTCCCTTCCCAAGCCTCTGGTGTAAAACCGAAAAAGGTAAAGCATAAATCAAGCTCGTGCTTTGCCGCTGTCAACACAAAGGCGTCAATCGACCGTAGAACTTCCTCATAAGGATGCCCATCGACGAACATGACTTGTCGATAGCCCGTCCATATTCCAGTTCGAATATGGTTAATTCCTGCCCTCTTCATGTGCGCCATGTCACGATCCCAG
The DNA here is from genome assembly GCA_001310555.1 of Bacillus sp. JCM 19058. Next base: position 3,399 of record BAXO01000087.1, on the reverse strand, counting down.
ACCGAAGCATTAGGTAGCCATAGAAACTTTCTCGCCACATCAGAGGTCATATAAGTCATGCCGACAATCGGAAACGGCCGGTCGTCTTTTTCAAAATAATCGCGATTGGCCTTTAAAGGGGTCCCTTGTTCGAGAAGCTCTGTCGAAAAGCCCCAGAAGCCTTGCTGAAAAGAGCGAACTTCTCCCTTGCTCGACTCTGCTCGACAAGACAGCTTATAAAACCCAGGCTCAATCACTACATTGGTCGGCAGCCGTTCAATAAGGAGCTCCCTTGATTCATGAAGCTCAACAGACTTCGTATAAAGTGGTTCAGTGGAATGTTCCGCAAATAATCGTAAGTCAAAGTTCCAGGTTGTTTCCTGCTTATGCCTTCCGTTTAGCAAATACAAGCTTTGTAACTGCAGCAGCAAAGTTGGTGATTCATTTGGAAAATAACTAGCGTAATTAGCTTCAGCCAAATTTCCGTAACTCCTAATGAACAATAAGTTGCGAGCTGCTTTACAATCTCAATGCCGTCAGAAGACCAACTGATTGCTTGATTAATAAAGATCCACCGTCCACCGGTAAACTGCCCCTTCGTATTTTCGATTAAGACTACCGGAGCTGCAACCTCGCGCCCTGTATTAGACATACCTTTTAGCAGTGGGTAAATATGGGCATCCATCGGGCCCCCTGAACCATTTTCATGGGACAGATCTTCATCCTTTGTTGGGTGAAGAATTAGACCTACAGTCGAAGAAATCGGAAAAGCTCCCTCCTTCCCTTCCAGCAGTGGGAGTTCTTCACTTGCCTGAAGCTTATCAATAGGCTCTCTGCTCACCGGTAACGCTTCATGAATGTTTAGCTTTTGGTGATAGGCCGTTTGTTCGTTTTCTGCTATCCAGTGTTTATTTTCCCGATAAACTGGAATTCGAAAAGGGATACCACCAATATGTAGAAGCCCGCCAGCCCTTTTGCAAAAATGCAAGAATCGATGGCCAAGCCGTTTTGGGAAAATAGGCCCCGTGCAAGTGAACGTACACATCTGTCCCCTCAGCCAAAAGAGTCTCAGCCAATTCGTCAGCATTGACAATTCGAGTATCGCTATCTTCAAATAGCCCGCTTAAATCAGGCCTTTCCCCTTCGAAAGGAAAAGATTCGTCATAAAAAACAATCGTAGACTTTACCATGAAAACTCTCCCTACTTTTCATTTAGATGAACCATGCCATTTACATCTTTAGCATGATGTTCCGTAGTCCCTGCAATGATCACTGTCTGGAATTCAAAAAAATGGGTTGCTGGCCAACTTCCTCATATTAAACGTACAAGATATGATAGCCGATGGCCTTTTTTTCCTCGAACGAGGATCGCCAATAAGAAAAGCAGACGCGTCTTTTGGCCCTTGCTTACCCTTCCTCCACGCCATGCTGAGTAATCTTCGTACGAAAATCTCTAGCCTGTGACACTCCAACTCGACTCGCGTTATTATTGTTATTATTTGTTATCTAAATAGAATCATAGCATCTCCCCCTACACCTGTAAACGGTTTATTACACGAATGATCGTCCTAAATTTTTCTCTACATTTATGTTTCAACCGTTTTAAAGAGACATTTTGTTGTTTTTGTTATTTTTGTTATTTTAAAAATAGTGGGTGCTTAGATAGGAAGTGAAAATTATGCTGAACGGGGAGGTTAGCTACGATAAGCTGCAAGTAATTTGCGAGTGAAGAAAACCTTGGCACATTTTTTTATTGGAAGGTAGCTTTATCATTGCGGCTACGTTCTTGTTCTATGCTCGAACAGTTAAAGTTCCTTGAAAACAAATCGTAGAAACGGAAGCTGAAAGTCAATAGTCATGGAAGTGTTTGGTTCAATCATCGAAACAGCTCACAATGATGGGACAATCAATGGTGCCGCAATTCTTGAAGAAGTAGGTGATAAACGAGTTCTCTACGCATATATACATCCCTCACCCCCGAGCAACTCTAGAACTTCACCTTCACGAATCTTAAGGCTCAATATGATCAAGCGCCCGTGCGAACTTCGTAAAGTTTAACGGTATTCCTCATTTGTGCAATGGTCATTGATTAGATCCTCAACCCTTTTTGTTCATTATTTTAACTTTTCGCATTGATGAATCGAAACAAATGTAATACTGAAAAGCGAATGAAACCCCGTTCAATAATCGCTTTTCTGCTTCTACTTAGGAAAAATCCCTTTCGGCAAAAAAGCAGCTTTAGGCTAAACTTTTATAATATAGAAAAAATTCCCTCAAAATTAAGGATGATAAATGCCCAATTCATGGAAACATGTTATAATGAACTTATACAAATAGAATAGGCCCTAAATGGCCGTTGTTCGCTTCTTTCACCTCAAGATGAGAGGAGGTGATCGCAATGACAGTATTCCAAACACTGGTCTTGATGATTAGCTTCTCAACTCTCATTCTTGCTGTATTGTCGTTTCACCATAAAAAATAACCACCCTTAAGCCTGCAAGCGAAGGAGTGGTTATTTGAGACTAACTGAGCAACGACCTCATGACAGGGTCATTCTCATTTGTCGACTGCTGGTGCGGGAACACCAGCAGTCTTTTTATTGTATGCATCTCTCTACTTTTATTATACGAAAATCGTGAAGTTAAGACAAGCCCTAGCGAAAATTGAGAAATTAGCAAGGATTTTGTCTAAATAAGGCAGGCTATGGCAGCAAATGATTGTCATTTACTCCCTATACAATATTCCCAACTTCCTGGCCTCTAATCAATAAACGAACGCTCCGCTCCTACTCTCCGCCCGTCGCCAGCTTTGATGCATGAGCTTTTGTTACCTCAACACCATTCGAAACAGGAGAGATCACTCTCCCCGGGATAAAACACAACTGTAAATAAATACGTACCAAATAATCATTGTAGAACTTCTTTTTACAATTCCGATTTAATTTCTTCTCTAAATAATTTTCAACCGTTCTGTGCAAGACTTAGCTATGCTTGCTCAGCTTTTATGTAAATACTCACCCAACAATTGATACAATATTCGCAACCTCTCTCTTTAGCAACGGGTAACCTCTCAATGGTGACGTACGCGCGCTCGTCTTTGTTTGATTCTCCACCATCCAGAACGGTAGTTATCGAAAGGCATGACTCGTATACCCCATAACATTGGGGAGTGTTAGATCTTCTTTACTCGTAGATTGAATAGACTTATACACAATAAGTGTAGCCTGTGTCCAAGTGTTAGTCAAAACGACCGTCCTTAAATCTCGTGGACATTTGCCATCTCCGTTTGAAATAGCGAGCATGGTGAGAGTTCTAGTCAGATAAAAAGGATTGTGATAATTGTACACATTCTACTTTCATGGCCGTTTTTCCTTCAATTTTAACGGTTAATTTTGACTAAAACTTTACTTTAGTTAAGGTA
>BAXO01000086.1 GCA_001310555.1 Bacillus sp. JCM 19058 | reverse complement strand
AGAATTAAAGCGGGACCGACGTATAATGGAATGATGTCGACAACCCAAATAATAATTGACATCACTAAGGCTAGATTAGGCGAGATGTACAACAGGCTAACATAGGTAAGGACGAAGATCATAATACTTAATAGAAATTGGGCTTTCCAATATCCCCAAAATACCTTCCCTAGACGTCGGAAGACATAATTCAATTTTTCGGCTGTCTCCTCTTTGAAAAAACGAAAAAAAAGTGTTAATGATACGTGGTAAATCAAGGCTGAACAAGAAAAAGGTAATTAAATAAACGAGTGTAACGAAGAGCATATTTGGAATCGATTGAACAGACGTAGTTAAAAAGACGATTAACTCCTGAGCAAGAGAAGCTGCTTGATCGAGCAATTTTTGAGATTGGTTTTCCAGTTCAACAATGAGTAACTCTTGCTGCGGCATACTAGCGATCAACTGGTTGAATCCGTCTATTAATTGTCCGATATATTTTTGCATATCTACAGCAAAACTAGGGAATTGGAGAGCCCATTGCGTCAACCGATCGATGATATATATTAATGACAAATAGAGAATAAAACCGCTCCCTGCCACGAAAAGGGTAAACGTGATCGTTACCGGAAGCAATCGCTTCTCTGTCTTCAAATATTTTTTTTCAGAATCCTTACTAACGGTTCAAACATTAGTGCTGTCAATAGAGCCAATAAAATCGGCATAAACACGGAAAAATAAAAATAGCAGAAAATGCCAATGGCTACGAGGATAAGGATGAGTAGTATTCTTTTAAATATTGGTTGCAATGACAAATTTAATCCTCCTGATAAGTGATGCAGTATTGGTCAAAAATAGCGTTCCGTTCTAGTTATATCTATCATATAGTTTGTAACGAAAATTGTAAAACATTATCCTTATGCTCAATCGCCAGAGTTGAAACTCATATAAAATCGTGCCAGCCGCACTAAAGCATTGCAAGCTTGAGCAAGGATCGTACCGGGAGAGGGGCATTGTTTCCGTCATTGTTCTCCAAAACATTTTCACTTGTATCTGGTAAAAATTAATTATAATTTTTTTTCACTTGTTCGCTTCCATCTATATGTGAGTTAATGGAGATGAAAGGAGGCTGATAATGATGAAAAAGCAAATTGAGGTGATTTCCGCTTAGCGGAAATCTCAAGCAAATGAGGCCGCATTGCGGCCTCATTAAATATTCTAAGCATGATCTTTCAATATTCAAAAATCATACTTATACTATAAATACGGAGGAGGCCTTACACATTTTGTAAGGCTTTACCTTTAATAATGAGCGAAAGGAGACTTTAACTAATGAAAAATATGACAAGGACAATGCCTTTAAACGTACACCACCTTATTAAGGAGGACACGAAATTTGCAATACAAAAATGGAAAAGAGGTGCTTCCCCCTAATTTGCTAAAGGAGCTACAAAAGTATATCCAGGGCGAGCTAATCTATATCCCCAAAAAGACAAATGAGCGAGCGGGTTGGGGGGAAATTAACGGTTCACGTCAGGTTATTGCTCAAAGAAATGAAGAGATTTACCAATTATATATGGAAGGCTGGTCCCTTGATGAGTTAGAGCAAATGTACAACTTGTCCATGGACAGTATCCGTAAAATTATATATAAGACACGTAGAATATATAACGAAGCGAAAAGATGATTGAAAGGTATGGCAGAGGAAAGTCGTTAGCCCGCCAAAAGGCAGAGCGGACGCAAGACTATTTTCGTACATGGTTTGAATTTTATATTCTTTGCCATACTTTTCTTCGTTTCATCTGAGACACGAGCATTATCTAATTTGTAATCTCAACTTTCCTAGTGCCGCAGTGTTAAGCTGCGGCATTATTTAACTAACAGAAAGGATGTTTAAAATGAAAAACGCATTAAAAGTCGGATCGATTAAAAATAGGAGGGTAACGATCGGTTAATCCTCCAAAATCATGGAGGAGGAATTTATGAGTTTTCGGTTCAAGAAATTTTTATCATACTATAGACCTTATTTAAGTTTATTTTTTGCCGTTATGTTATGTGCATTAATCGTAGCTGCCATTGCCTTACTGTTTCCCTTATGCGTAAGATATATTACGAAAACAGTGTTAGAGGGAGATTTGACGAATGCGTTAAATCAAATTTATTTAACAGGTGCGTTCATGCTTGTGCTCGTTGTTATTCAAGTTGTGTGTACATTCTTTGTCGATAATCGAGGTCACGCAATGGGAGCAATGATGGAGAGCGACATGCGGAGCGAATTGTTTGCGCATCTTCAAAAGTTATCGTTTAGTTTTTACGATAAGCAAAAAACCGGACAGTTAATGTCAAGAATTACGAATGATCTGCTTTCGCTAGCAGAGCTTTACCATCATGGTCCAGAGGACTTTATTATTTACTCGGTCAGGTTTATTGGAGCCTTTGCGATATTAATGCACATTAATGCAACCTTAACCTTGATCGTTTTTGCTTTTTTGCCAATTATGGCTATCTATACACTTTACTTTAGTAAGAAATTGAAAGTGGAATACAGGAGAACAAAAGAAAACATTGGCTTTGTCAATGCACAGGTTGAAGACAATCTTGCTGGGATTCGAGTAGTCAAGACGTTTACAAATGAAGAAACGGAAAAGCAAAAATTTGCTCGCGAAAACGATCGCTTCCTTGCGAGCCGAAAATCACTTTATAAAAATGAGGCGTATTTTTTTTGGTGGCGTGACAGCCTTTACACAGCTTATTACTATTGCTGTCGTTGTATTTGGTGGCGCAAGTATTGCCAATGCTTCGCTTGATCTGGCTGATCTCATTACATTTCTATTGTATGTTGGCTACTTCATAGAGCCGATACAAAAATTAACTCATATTACTCAGCAATACCAGGAAGGATTTACTGGGTTTGAGCGATTTATGGAAATTATAGAAGTGAATCCAGATATCAAAGATAGTGCAGATGCGATTGAATTAAGAAATGTTCGAGGACAGGTAACGTTTGCCAATGTAGGATTCAAGTATGAGCAAAACGGTGGCTACGCCTTGAAAAGCATTTCCCTGGATGTAAAAGCTGGAGAATATATTGCTCTAGTCGGAGCTTCCGGTGCGGGTAAAACAACTCTATGTTCTCTCATTCCTCGCTTTTATGAAGTAAGTGAAGGGAAAGTATTACTAGACGGTATCAATATAAAGGATATTAGCTTGAAATCGTTAAGACGGAACATAGGTATTGTCCAACAGGATATATATTTATTTGCTGGAACAATCCTTGATAATATTCGCTACGGAAATCCGAACGCCAGTAGAGCCGAAATCATTGAAGCAGCAAAAAAGGCCAATGCCCATGAATTTATTATGGAGTTACCTGAAAAGTATAATACAGATATAGGTCAGCGCGGTGTTAAATTATCTGGAGGGCAAAAGCAACGGTTGAGTATTGCTCGCGTTTTCTTGAAAAACCCTCCTATCATTATTTTTGATGAAGCAACAAGTGCCTTGGACAATGAAAGTGAAAAAGTGGTTCAAGATTCGTTAGAGTATTTAGCTAAAAACCGTACAACATTTGTTATCGCTCATCGTTTATCAACGATTAGAAATGCAAAAAGAATCGTTGTATTAACCGAGCATGGTCTAGATGAACAAGGAACACACGAGCAATTAATGGCGTTGAATGGGACCTATTCCCACTTATACAATATGCAGTTTGAAATTTAAAATCGATGTACTCGGGTGGGTGTCTAATAGACTTTTAATATATAGACGCCCCTCAAATAGGGCATCGTTTCCTAATCTTCAATTGTATCGAGCGACTGTCTATAGGCGAATTTGCAGAGAATATAGGATATCTAACTGCTACGCCCGAAAACTTTTATTCGGATGAAAGCGACCGTTCGCTAATTCCTTTTGCTAGCCCTGCCCTACTAGTAATTTCCTTTAAGAATGCCCCTCACAAGCAATGACAACGTAGCGACCACTTTTAGCAATCGCTTTCCTGCTCATTTTTCCCACATAGCTACAAATTAGTATTACATCCCTTTTCACTTTTTCAAAAGCTGTTCCAGCTGGCGAATCGTTACAATTGCTGCTTCGCGCTCCTAGCCTTTCCATAAAGACTTGAGTTAATATGGCTATTTTGCTCCAGCTTCGTTCGTTCGAATCTATCGAATGTCGTAACTTAATTTCTTCCTCTCCCTAAAAACTACGAAAACGATTAATTGCGATTTTGTAGCTGCAAAAGTTAAATTTTTATAGTAAGAACTTGTACAAAAACATTGCATATTTATAAGAAATTATGTAATATTAATCGGTGGTGAAAGAGAGGTAATAAGTATGAAGATACAAGAAAAAAAACAGTGAGGTCATGATTGACACTGACCCAACGATAAAACAAAAGGTGCAATTTATTATCCCTTCCTTAATCGGAGCATTTCTTTTCTTAATACCGATTCGAGTGGATGAACAGTGGACTGTACTTATCGGTATCATCGCAGAAAATTTTCTAGCCTGGTCCAATGCATTTATTGTTGAATTGTTAGTCGGGGTCCTTGTTTTTTTCCAGTGTTGCATCGATTGTCACGACAGTATTTAAACCGAAATTTGTGATGGAGTCGCCTTTCTTAAAGGGACTGTTCGATATAAATATATTTTGGCTGGCTGTCCGTTTTCTTGGTGCTTTATTCGGTATAATGACGTTAATGAGTATTGGTCCAAGCTTTATTCAAAGTGATTATACCGGCGGCATAGTTTTAAATGATTTACTGCCGGTGCTTGCGATCTGGTCGTTTGTGATGGGAATGCTGCTGCCCTTACTCGTTGAGTTCGGCCTGATGGAGTGGCTCGGTACGATGGCGCAAAAAGTAATGCGCCTCTATTTAAACTGCCTGGACGTTCCGCTGTTGATTCCCTTGCTTCCTGGATGGGAAATAATATGGTGAGTATCCTAATTACGATCAATCAATATGAGTCAGGCTATTATTCGAAGCGAGAATCAGTTGTAATCGTTACGAACTTTACGATTACTTCCATTGGCTTTAGCTTGATTGTTGCGAGGTTAATAGAGTTGCAGCATATGTTTGTTCCCTTTTATTTGACGGTTGTTTGTGGGGTTCTTGTCGCCGCTGTGATTTGCCCTCGAATTCCTCCATTGTCAAGGATGGAGGATACTTATTACGAAAAGGCGGGCAAGAAAATTGTCGAGGAAGTACCTGCGCAATTGTCCATTCCGAAGTGGGCGTTTGCCAAAGGAGTGGCAAAAGCTGATCAAGTGGCCCCGCCAAAAGCATTAGTTAAAAAGGGTCTTTTTAATGCGCTCGATATTTGGTTCGGCATGCTGCCGCTTGTCATGGGGATTGGAACGATTGCTTTAATCGTTGCTGAATTCACTTCAGCTTTCCAAGTGATTTCCTATCCGCTCATTCCTGTCCTTGAGCTGATGCGCATTCCAGATGCCGCAGCTGCGGCCCCAGCGTTACTCGTCGGCTTTGCGGATATGTTTTTGCCGGCTGTACTGGCTAGCGGGATTGAAAGTGAGCTTACTCGTTTTGTCGTCGGAGCCGTATCCTTGACACAGTTGATTTATATGTCTGAAATTGGAGTAATGCTGATCCGCTCTAGCATCCCTGTTCATATTGGTCAACTATTTGTGTTATTTTTGCAACGGACGGTGATTACGTTACCGATCGTTGTACTCATTGCCCATTTCCTCGTTTTCTAATATAGTAAATAAGTAAGAACTACGACTGAATAAAGAGGTATTAAGCATGTCCAAAGATTGGAAGCATCTAATTGAAAAAGTGCCAACTCTCCTTGCGCCAAGTATGGCAAAGGATCATCCGAACCTTCCTGTTGTAAAGGAAGAGGGCTGTTATTACTACGGCTTGGACGGAAAAAAATATTTGGATTTTACATCTGGAATTGCTGTAACAAATGTAGGGCATCGACATCCGAAAATCGTTCAGGCGATTAAGGAGGCTGCCGACCAATTTACTCATGGTCCGATTGGTGTCATTCAATTTGAATCAATTTTGAAGCTGGCTGATCGACTAGCTGAGATTATGCCCGGAGATCTCGACTGCTTCTTTTTTTGGAAACAGCGGTACGGAAGCGATTGAAGGAGCGCTTAAGCTCGCAAGGCATGTGACAAAAAAAGCCTTATGTTATTTCGTTTATCGGTGGCTTTCATGGTCGGACGCTTGGGGCAATGAGTGTCAGTACGTCCAAAGGAAAATATCGTAAATTCCAGCCTGCCGCTGCATCCACCTTCCAGATTCCTTATTACGCTCACGGAGATGGAGAGGAAGTCGCCATTGCCAAGCTAGAGCAAAGCTTTCGCCAGTTATTCGCTCATCAGGTCTCCCCCGAAGAAATTGCCTGTGTTATTTTGGAGCCGGTCCTTGGCGAAGGCGGGTATATCGTCCCGCCAAAAGGCTGGCTTAAGCGAATTTTCGAGAGCTCTGTGATGAGCATGGATTTTTACTCGTTTTTGACGAGGTGCAAACAGGATTTGGTCGAACGGGAGAGTGGTTTGCTGCGCAAGCGTTCGACGTTACGCCCGATATTATGGCTGTGGCAAAAGGGATTGCTTCGGGGTTGCCGCTTAGCGCAACAGTCGCTAATCACGAGCTGATGCAGCAATGGCCACTGGGAAGCCATGCAACGACTTTTGGCGGCAATCCGATCGCTTGTTCAGCTGCACTTGCAACCATTGAGATTATTGAGGAGGAGCGTCTTCTCGACAACGTCAAAGCAGTTAGCGCTTATGCTGCTAAACGGCTAAATGAGCTTAAAGAGAAGTATCGCTGCATCGGTAGCATTCGTTCCATAGGTATGATGTTCGGGATTCAAATGATCGATCCTGAAACGGGTGAGCCAGATGGCGAAGCGGCGATGAAAGTACTTGATTTGGCTCTGAAGGAAGGAGTTCTCTTCTACTTTTGCGGAAATCAAGGAGAAGTCATCCGAATGATTCCACCATTGACAATCACAAAAGAACAAATCGATGAAGGGCTCGATAAGCTGGATAGAGCACTCACGGTTTATTCTAAGGAAATGTAAAATTAAAATGAGGTTAAATGATTAACACCGTTCGTGCGAGCGGTGTTTTTCTATGTGTCCTCTCTTGATTATTGGATTAAGTCTTGCAACTTTTCCTTAAAGCTGATAAACTAAAATGTTCAAATTGTGAACTATTCATAATTTGAACCATTTTAGGAGGAGAAGTCGATGGAAATAAGAGAGCTTGTCGGACGTTATCAAACGGCGATGAACACCGTTTATCGAAGCGTCCATACGATCTTAAAAGAAAGAATCGATTCGGAAGTGTCAATTGAGCAATTTTCGACGTTGCAATATATACATACTCATAAAAATTGCACGAGCACTGAAATTGCTCAGACGTTTGCAATAGGGAAAAGCACGGTAACGGCCCAAGTCAATCGTTTATTTGACAAAAAGCTCATTGAAAGAATTCGCGATAACAACGATCGCAGAAATGTGTATTTGCACCTTACAGACAAAGGTGTTGAGCTCGTTAACGACACGGAAGAAAAACTTTATGCTGCAATAGGCGAGCATTTGGCGTCTTTTGATGAACAAGAAATCCTTTCGTTCATTCAATCACTAGAGAAATTAGCAGCGAAAATGGAAAAGAACTAAAGGAGAGATATGTTCATGAAACGCATTCTTCGATATCGATGGTTTGTCGCGTGCGGATGGCTTGTCTTGGCAGCGTTACTCATTTTATTGGCACCGAATTTACAAGAGTTAGTTAGAGAAAAGGGACAAATGACGACGCCAGCTGGGTATCCTTCCGAAATAGCAGCACAGCTGATCGAAGAAATGAATCCCGATGGTAAAGAAGGTTTATCGAGCGCGATCCTTATCTTTCACGATGAAGCCGGACTCAGCGAGGGAGATAAGGCACAGGTGGAAGAAGCTATTGAACGGCTTGAGCGTGAAAAGGCAGAATTGGCAATTTCAGATATCCTCGCGTTCACGGATGATCCGGCAATAGAAGAACAAACGGTTTCTGAGGATGGAACAACGATTCTCGTTCCTTTTCAGCTATCATTGGAAAATCAGGAAATCGATGAATCGCGAGAAAAAATCGAGCACCAGCTCGATGGAATCGAGGTTCAATATTATGTAACAGGGGAAGAATATATCGATCAGGACATTATAAAAAACTCGGAAGAAGGATTAAAAAAGACGGAACTGATTACTGTCGGTTTAATTCTTATTATACTGTTTATCGTCTTTCGCTCGTTTGTTGCTCCCCTCATTCCGTTATTTACCGTAGGTATCAGTTATTTAATTGCCCAAGCGGTTGTCGCTATTTTAGCGGATACGGTCAATTTCCCGCTCTCGACGTTCACGCAAATATTTATGGTGGCCGTAATGTTTGGAATTGGGACCGATTATTGTATTTTACTAATAAGTCGCTTCAAGGAAGAGTTGTCCAAAAACGACTCGATTCATGAAGCGGTAATAATGACTTATCGCGCCAGCGGAAAAACGATTTTCTTTGCGTCTCTGACCGGATTAATCGGTTTTTTTGATTATTGGTTTATCAACGTTTTCTCTTTATCGATCAGCCGTTGCTGTTGCTGTCGGAATTGCTGTTGTCTTAGTCGCTCTAGTTACGTTAGTTCCGTTTTTTTCTAGCGGTGTTAGGAAAAAAATTATTTTGGCCATTCGATAAAAAGGTAGAGCACAAAGAAAGTAGACTATGGGGCATCGTTGGCAGCTTCGCATGGAAACGCCCTTTACTAGCACTACTCATTGTACTAGTGATTACAGTACCTGCCTTGATTCTGTACGAGGGTCAGGTATCCTACAATTCGCTCGAAGAAATCGGTGAAGACTATGACTCTGTTAAAGGCTTTAATATTATAGCTGATCGCTTTAGTCCAGGACAAACGATGCCAACCTCTGTGCTATTCAAACTAGATGAACCGGTTGAATCAAAGGAGCATTATCAAGATATTGCTGTTATCTCACAGGCACTCGCTCAGCTGGACGGAGTCGAGGAAGTGCGAAGTGTCATTAGTCCTGCTGGTACAGTAATTGACGATTTTTTAATCGAAAATCAAACGAATCTTCTGGCTGACGGTATTAACGAAAGTACCGACGGGTTGACAGAAATTCAGGAAGGATTAGACGAAGCAGCAGCCGAACTAACGAAGGCAGGGCCGGAGTTGGAAGAGGCGCAAAGCGGTGTTGACGAGCTAAAAAAAAGGGACCGAAGCTGCAAGGCAAGGCATTGGTGATATTAGCGGTGCTCTGGAGGAAATTGAGAACGGTATTTTATCCGGCGCGAGCGGTGCAAAAGAAATAAGGGATCAGCTCCAAACAATCAACGATAGCCTAGAAGAAACGATTGCCGGAAACAAACAGCTCATACAAGGCTATGAGGCACTTGCCGAAGGGCTCGCCAGCTTTGGGGAGCAGGAAAGCGGAGACGATGATCTCGAGCAATTAATCGCTGTATTAGAAAGTGCGAAAGGAAATATGGAATCAGTTCTAGAAACAAATCCGGAGCTACAGCAAAGCACGGAATTTATGACTGCATTAGGCGAAATTGACGGCGCAATCGATGGAGTCAAGCAATTACAAGAAGAATTGGCTCAATTGGCCGGAGCGGCTGATTTGCTGCAGCAGGAAGTGGTAGCGCCGTTCCAGGAGCTTAACGCGGGCTTCGCGAAACGATTGCCGGGCAGGAACAATTAGCTGACGGAATCTCTCAGCTCATTCAAGGCATTGATGAGCTGCAATCGGGTTTAAATCAGGCAGCTGATGGCCAAGGGCAAGCGAGGCAGCATCTTCCCGAGCTTCAGGACGGATTAACAAAAATATACGGTGGCCAGGATGAATTGAAGGCAGCCTTTTCGACAATGCAAGCCCAATTAGACGAGCTGTCGAACGGCTTAACTGATGGTACTGATGGATTACAGCAAATTAATGACGGCTTAACCGAGGTCGAGGATTATCTAGGAGACTATCAGTCCGATTCGAGTCAACCGTATATTGTTATTCCTGAAGAAGCGTTAGACGACGAAGACTTTATCAAAGCATCGGAGCCATACCTTTCTGAAGATCAATCGATCGTCAAATTTGATGTCATTTTAACCGAAAATCCTTATTCGACAAAAGCTCTCGAGATGGTTGACAAAATCGGTGCGAAGGCAGATGAGGCGAAGCTGGGAACTATTTTTGAACAGAGCAGTCCTCAGCTCGGTGGGGTCAGCAGTATGAATCATGATTTAAAAACGATTTCCGACGCGGATTATTCTCGGACTGTCTTGTTAATGATCGCTGGAATATTCGTCGTTTTAGTGATTTTGCTTCGATCGCTTATTATGCCATTGTACTTACTTGGCTCCTTAGTTTTGACGTATTTTACATCGTTGGCATTCACGGAGCTCCTTTTTGTCAATGTGCTTGGATATGACGCTTTAACCTGGGCAATCCCATTTTTCTCCTTCGTGATGCTAATGGCGCTCGGGATTGATTACAGTATTTTTCTCATGGGTCGCTTTAATGAATACCGAAATGGCAGCATGCAAGACGCATTGTTGTCAGCCATGAAAAACATGGGAACGGTTATTATTTCAGCTGCTGTCATATTAGGAGGGACGTTTGGAGCGATGCTCCCGTCGGGAGTGTTGTCCTTACTCCAAATCGCCACGGTAGTCTTAATTGGCTTATTCCTATACGCGTTGGTCATGATCCCGTTATTTATTCCGATCATGGTGCGAACGTTTGGCCGAGCGAATTGGTGGCCGTTTAAGCAGTAAACATTAATATACAGTTTTAGGTTAGCCAACATCTCGAAGTTGGTTCAGACCGTAGACAAAATGGTTCTGAGGAATTGTTCTTCAGAACCATTTTGAAAAATTGATACGTTATGTTGATAGTTGAACGATTTGAAGTAGGGGGATTTCGTTTGCATCCCACACAAGTAGCTATATTTTTAAGTTCTTGGTAGCGAAAAAAAAGCAGCGCCTGCATTGAATGTTTTTCTACCCCTCTCAGTTTTGTCCACACAGTTAAAGTCTAGTTTTCGAAGTACATGGATCGTCAGGATCAAGCTTTTCGATCCATACCATCTCCATTCTTTGATCCTCCAGTTTTTTGGACATCATCGCCCACCATCTCAACTCTAGTATAAAAGGGAGGAGAAAGTGTATCCTCAAAACCCTCTTCATGAGCGGACGGGGTTGGGAGGGCCGACTTCTGCAGGAGAAAAGGCAGGTGGAAATCCACCGGCGTAGCCGGTTAGTTCCACGCCCGCCTGCGGAAAGCGTGTCCCCATGCTGGGAGCGGAATCGAAGCAACCTACCCGTGGCAGCTCTCTTCAATATAAAAACTTGTCGACTGCTTTGTCGATAAGTTGAGCCACCTTCTCAGCGAGAGGGTGGTTTTCGCTTAAAAGATTTAAAGACATAATAAAGACTTGTCTTTTATTCAACGACTTCAATACTATAGTAATAGAAGTAGTGAATAGCTAAGTTTGTTTAGGAAAAAAAGTGAAAGCGAAAAGGAGTGAGCAATATTGAAAACGATTGCAGAGCTTGAGGATACGCTGACAACACCTTCTAAAGAGCTTATGGAGACTTAAGCAAGCTTGATGGCGATATTATGATTTTAGGTGTCGGGGGGAAAATGGGGCCGACATTAGCGAAAATGGTTAAACGGGCAATCGACGAAGCCGGTCTTTCGAAAAAGGTGATAGGCGTGTCGAGATTTTCGCAAGATTATTTACAGGAAGAGCTGACCCAATTTGGTATCGAAACCATTTCTGCAGACCTTTTAAATGATCAAGAGCTCCAAGTCCTGCCTGAAGCAAAAAAATATGATATACATGGCAGGAAATAAATTCGGAACGACTGGTAACGAACATTTTACGTGGGGGATGAATGCTTATTTACCGGGCAGGGTCGCTGAAAAGTTTCCCGATTCAAGAATTGTTGTTTTTTCAACAGGGAATGTGTATCCGTTAACGAGCATTGTCCATGGTAACTGCTCTGAAGATACGGCTGTCAATCCTGTCGGTGAGTACGCGCAATCGTGTTTAGGCAGGGAACGGGTATTTACTTATTTTTCTCATAAAAATCGAACGCCAATGCTCATGTTTCGCTTAAATTATGCGATTGACTTGCGATATGGTGTATTGCTTGAAATTGCGAAGCACGTTTATCATGAACAGCCGATTGATTTGCGGATGGGTCACGTCAATGTCATTTGGCAGGGGGACGCGAACGAATATGCAGTCAGAGCCTTAACGCGCTGCGATTCCCCGCCTCCGCTCTTGAACGTAACCGGACCGGAGACGATCTCAATTCGCTGGCTTGCCAATGAATTCAGCAAACGGATGGGCAAGCGAGCAATATTTGTTCATGAAGAGCAGCCAACAGCGTTATTGAACAATGCTTCCAAGGCCCATGAATGGTTTGGCTACCCGAGGGTTTCGCTTAATCGCATGATTCACTGGACAGCGGAATGGCTGAAAAACGACGGGGCCATGAACGATAAGCCAACACATTTCCAGGAACGGGAGGGCGCATTTTAACATGTTGAATCAGGCGATTAAGCAAATGCTGCATGAAGGTACGGTTATACCGGCCCATCCGCTTGCATTAACGAACGAACGGAAACTGGATGAAAAGCGACAAAGAGCGTTGACTCGGTATTACCTTGATGCCGGAGCAGGCGGAATAGCCGTTGGTGTCCACACGACACAGTTTGAGATTCGTGAACCGAAATACAATTTATTTCAAAAGGTCTTAGCGTTGGCGATCGATGAAATGAAGCAGGCAGAGCGTCCCGTTATAAAAATTGCTGGTCTCTGCGGACCTACGCAACAAGCGGTTCGAGAAGCGGCGGTCGCGAAAGAGCTTGGTTATGATCTCGGCTTATTAAGCATGGGCGGACTCCAGCATCTCACAGAGGAAGAGCTACTAGAGAGGACAAAAGAAGTGGCGCAAGTGATTCCGGTTTTCGGCTTCTATTTGCAGCTTCTGTTGGCGGGCGCGTGCTCTCGTTCGATTTCTGGCGCCGATTTGCCGATATTCCTAACGTTCATGCGATCAAAATCGCGCCGTTTAATCGCTATCAAACTCTTGATGTCGTTCGAGCAGTCTGCCATTCAGCGCGCAGCGAAGAAATTGCCCTTTATACTGGGAATGATGATAATATCGTTGTTGATTTGTTAACCACTTTTCGTGTTCAGGTAGGCGAACAGACGATTAAAAAAAAGAATTGTCGGGGGCTTGCTTGGACATTGGGCTGTCTGGACGAAAAAGGCTGTCGAGCTGTTTGCGGAAATTAGCCAAGTACGAAAACACGAGTCGGTTCCGAATCATTTCTTCATACTCGCTCAGCAAATTAGCGACGCGAACGCGGCTTTTTCGATGCTGCTCATCAGTTTAAAGGGTGTATTGCTGGAATTAATGAGGTTTTAGCACGTCAAGGCCTACTTCAAGGCCGATGGTGCTTGCTCGATCAGGAGGAAGTCAGCCCGGGGCAGCTGGAGGAAATTGAACGGATTTATCGGCAATACCCCCACTTACATGATGATGAATTCGTTGAGAGTAATTTAGATAGGTGGCTATCTTAGGAAAAGGCGAGGAGGTGTGTACGGTTGAGTAGTGCGATTACGATCGGAGTAATTAGCTCCGAGTATGAAAAAGAAGGGATCAAACGGGCGCTTAAAATGTTCCCGAACTTTCGTCCACTCTACAGGAGCATTGAAAGTCTGGATGAAGTCGAGCAATGTTCAGTGCAACTGTCCGCCGAAGCCAATGTACTATTATTTGGAGATTATTTTTCATACAAGACGGCAATGGAAAGCGTTCCGATACCGGTTCCGGTTCATTATATTCCATTAAAAGAATCGGCGCTTTACCGTGCTTTTTATCGACTCAAAAATCGAGTTCCAAATATGAAGGCTATGTCGATGGATACACTCCAGTCCCGTGATGCCGAAGGAATAGTCACTGATCTTGGGTTTGAGCACCCCGTTTATTTTTATAAAGACGGGGCTTCGCTCGCTTCAGTCGAGGCTTTGATTAGCTTTCACATGCAATTGTTTCAAAAAAAACGAAATTACTGCTGTATTGACAGGGAACCGTGCCGTCGCAAACGAATTAACGAAACGACATATACCGAACGAACTGCTCATACCGGCGCAGCAAGATATAATTGTGACGTTAGAACGTGCGTTATTGTCGACTGAAAAAAGAAAGGATCGCGAATCGCAAATTGTGTTTGGCATAATTAAAGTCGACCAATATGAAGCGATCGTTCATAAAATCGCTTCAGAGCATCAAAAGCAGCGCTTGAATCTTGAATTACAGCGGATGTTGCTTGATTATGTCGAGCAGCTAGAAGGGCATCTGACGACAATAAATGGACAGGAATTTATCTTTGTCACGACAAGAGGAGCGTTTGAACGAATGACTCGTGGGTATAAACATATGCCGATCCATGAGGAAGGCTTGCAAAAGCTAAAGCTTACACTGTCAATCGGAGTTGGCTTCGGCTTCTCAGCTAATCAAGCGGGGGAGAATGCGCGTATCGCTTTAAACCAGTCGGCCGATGCCGGGGGGAATCAATGTTATATCGTTCGCGAGGATCAACATGTGATCGGACCGGTCAAATCAGGCCGTCACTTAATTATCCTCTAACAGTTACCGAGCCGACGCTGCTTTACTATGCAGAAAAAGCTGGACTGACGCCAATTTATTTGCAAAAATTAACAGCGTTACTTCAGCAAAAAAATAAAGAATCGTTTACCGCACAGGAATTAGCATCAGTTTGCGGTATTACGATTCGTAGCTCACATCGAGTCATACTACAAATGCTTGATGCTGACTTAATCAAAATTGTCGGGCTCGAAAAAGTAACAAAGCGAGGACGCCCGCGCCAAATTTACGAGTTTACAGAGCTTAAATCGTTTCAAAGTTAGAAAATAGAAATACTTTATCCAACTATTACTTTTTGCTTTCCCTCTCTTTCCAATGCCAGAGGAGCATACCCTCGGTCGCGCGAGAATTGCTCCTTCCTGTCCCTCCCATCTGAAGTATCTTTTTCCTTCAAATTATTATTGGTGTATATCTGGTTTTTATGGGTGATAAACCTATAATGTCAGGATTTATATCCTTTGCATTTAATTTATATAAAAATATTATTGACATTTTGTAATCGCTTACTTATTATATTGTTTAAATCAGATTTGAACCAGTAACTAAGTTTAAAGGGGAGAAAAGGGATGCTGAAAAAAGCGTTAGTCATGACAGTTTTTACTTTTGCTTTACTTGTTTTTAACGGCTGTTCAACAGAGCAATCATCATCGGATGGGGAAGGAGACTTCGCCGGAGAACTTACGGTTTGGACGCACCCATTCGTTCACAGCGATTTAAGTAGTGAGCAAAATGCCGTTTTTCATCAAATGGTAGAGGAATTTAACGAAGAATACCCTGATGTCACGATTAAGTTTGAAGAAATTCCTTGGGCTAACCGTGAACAAAAAAATTCTTACAGCATTAGCCGCGAACCAAGGTCCTGATATTTTTTATTTAATCCCTGATATGATGGCACAGTTTGCCGATAAAGGGGTGTTAACTCCCATTTCCGATTTAATTGATATTGATAAGGAGGATTTTCCAGAAAGCTCACTCGAAAGCGTCACGTATGATGAACAACTGTTTGGCTTACCTATCCTTCATGAAGTGCAAGTCCAAATTTATAATACGAGCATTCTCGAAGAAGTCGGTGGCGATCAAGACAGTCTCCCAGCTACGTGGGACGAATTCGATGAGTTGGCGAGAGCAGCGGTCGAAAAAGGATACTTTGCTAGCACATTTGAAGGAGGAAATACGCCAAATAGTACGTTGTATCCATACATTTGGCAGGCTGGCGGCGACATTATCGACGAAGGCGGAAATGTCGTTGTTAATAGTGAGCAAAGTCTTCGGGCGTTTGAACGAATCAATGAAATGTATCAAAACGACTGGATTCCAAAAGACTCGATCAATGCGGAAAGCCATTTCGACGCCTTTCTCGAAGGGAGAGTTTTTTTCTAGCAGGGGAACCGGTTTAGCGGTGACGATGTTAAAAGAGCAAGGGTTTGATGATTATATTATTGGGCCGCCACTGCAAGATGATGCGACAGCTACATTTGGGGCGACAGGAATGTTCGTTGTTCCTTCAAACAGCGATAATAAACAAGCGGCGGCTGAGTTCATTGCTTATATGACGAATACGAACAATTCGAAAGCATTTAATGAGCTGACCAACTATATCCCGCCAAGAAAATCGGCAGCGGAAATTTATGATGACAACCTAGAAATGAAGCAGATGACTGAATATTTGCAGTATGTCCGGCCGGGAGTTATCCATCCGGTCGCAAGGGATATCATTCCGCAAGTTCAGGCCGAAATGCAAGCAATGATGGAAGGGAGTAAAACCCCACAAGAAGCCGCCGATGATTTAGCTGCTGGTATCGCTGAGGAAATAGAAAAATGAGCGCGAACCGAAGGGGGGTCGCTTTCTTCCCGAGAGTCGTAAAGGGCATTTCTAAGGTGAATCGCTGAATCGCCCATTTATGAAAGAAAGGAGATGAGCACTTGGAAACAACGACAAATCGTTTGCAACATTTGCCGTTAAGCAAGAAGAAGAGGTTTAGAAAAAAAATTGGCAAAAATACGGGCTCGTATATGTATTTCTTATTCCGATATTAATTCACTTTTTTATTTTTCAAATCTTCCCGATCCTGTTTAGCTTATACATTACGTTTATGGATTGGCCAGTAATCGGTGAAGCGACATTTGTTGGACTGAGAAATTGGCTAACATTTATGAATGATGCTTTAGCATGGAAGGCGATCTGGAATACAGTGCTTTTTTTCCTTCTATTATATTTTGCCAACGATGGCACTCGGTTAATACTTGCTTTATTGATTAACTGCGGTAAGCGAGGGGCAAACATTTTTAAAGGAATATTTTTCCTCCCAGTTGTCACATCCTTTGTCGTCATTTCTGGAATCTGGGCGTGGCTCTTTAAAGGGACGGAGGAAGGGTTTATCAATGTCGTCTTGCACTTTTTCGGCTTAGATACACAATTATTTCTATCTAGCTCCTCGCAGGCGTTAATCGTCCTTGCCGGATTAAGTATATTTAAAGTGGCAGGCAGTACGATGATTTACTATTATGCAGGGTTGCAATCGATTCCGACTATGTTTTACGAGGCGGCTAAAATTGACGGAGCCTCTTCATGGCAATTGTTTTGGAAGGTCACATTTCCTTTGCTCCTGCCTATCCATTTCTATGTAGCGATCATTACGACGATCGGATCGTTCCAAATTTTTGACTCAGCCTTTCTGCTAACGTCCGGGGGCCCTAATTATTCGACGACGACGATTGTTTATTATTTATACCAGGAAGGATTTACTTCATTGAGGCTAGGGTACGCTAGTGTACTCGCTTATGTTCTGTTCTTTATCATTTTTACGATTTCGATTATCCAGCGAAAATTTATCGGTGAAGAAGTCAAGTACAATTAGGAGACAGAGGGGAGAAAAAGCTGTGGACAAAGCCATCTGGAAATCGACCTGGGTCTATTTGCTCCTGTTTTTGGCCGGTTTTCTATTCTTAACACCCTTCCTCATCATGGTTGCCGGAGCAGCAACTGGCATGAGGGTACCAATCGGAAATCCGTTAACATGGCTCTTTAAGGAAGAGTTCAGCTTGGCAAGCTTTAGCTATATTTTTGTTCATGCTCCGTTTTTAAGATGGGTCATGAATTCATTAATCATTACGGTCATCCCGGTTGCTTTTAACATGTTCTTCTCTGCTGTATTAGGCTATATATTCGCCCGAAAACTGTTCCCTTTTCGAGACGCGATTTTTTGGATTATGATGGCTGTCATTATGTTACCGAGCCAATTGCTGATCATTCCAAGGTACATTATGTTTAGCGAGTTTGGCTGGATAAATACGTATTTACCGTTAATTGTTCCCGAATTATGGGGGATCCTTGGGGTGTTTTTTTTGTCAGGCAGTATATGATGACGTTGCCTAAAGATCTGGACGAAGCCGCGCAGCTAGATGGTGCGGGAGATTTCAAGATTTTCTTTCGAATTTATTTGCCGTTGGCCAAGCCTGTCGTGGCGACAGTAGGAACATTTGCGTTTATTTCAAACTGGAACGATCTCCTGACACCGCTTATTTTTACGACTAGCCAAGAGATGTATCCCCTTACTGTCGGATTAGCATCTTTGTTAACAAAGGAAGGGAATTTTAGCGTTGAAATGGCTGGATCGGTGCTTTCGTTCATCCCGACATTTTTAATATTTCTCTTCTTTCAACGCTATTTTGTCAAAGGAATTGCTTTGTCAGGAATAAAATAATTTGTTTTACTTATAAAATAAGGCTCGTATTTAATATTGAGGTGAAAGGATCTATGCATGCATGAGTAAGAAAAAAAAGTCGAGAAGAGTTTAACCAGAAGCTTGAGAAGATGATTTCTACGCTAAGGGAACAGATTACGAGCGGTGAAATACCGATCGGAGACTTTTTACCGTCCGAAACGTTATTAATAGAAAGGTTCGATCTTAGCAAAAATTCTATTCGCAAAGGCTTAGAGGAATTGGTCAAGGAAGGCTTAATTATTAAAAAATCTCGAGTCGGGACGCAGGTCGTTTCAAATAAATTATTTGATCAAGTCATCTTACGGGTAGGCTACTATTCTTCATTGTTGAAGGATGCAAAATTTCAAAAGATCGTCAGGAGCTTTGAGGAAGAAAATCCTCATATTAAAATTCAAACGATTGCTTTACCCTACGATTATTATCCGACAACGGTCTACGAATTTTTTTGAAAATGACATTATTGACGTCGTTAGCATGAACTACAATACTTCGTCGACTTTGAGTATAAAACGAGATGTTTTTGCCCTTGGATAGCGAAGAATCGATCTATCCCTTTTTGCAAAAACGTTTGAAACGGGTAATGAACGAGGAGACGTATTCGTTAAACCATTTATTTTTTTCGCCAATTGTTCTATGTTACAATCAGAAGCATTTTCAAGAGAATCGGATTGCCTTCCCTGATAGTGGCTGGAGCTGGAAGCAGGCTGTTGCCGCTGCAAAGGAATTGCAGCAGAGTCATTTGAAAACAAAGCAATTTGGACTATATTTCCACCCATTTTCTATGAACCGCTGGCCGATCTTTCTTTTACAAATCAGCTTAAGTTTTCCAAGGATCGGAAGGGGATGATCAATTTTTCGGGCTCAAGGCTTACGGAAAGTGCGAATATGCTGCGAACGATTTTTGAAGATCAGGATATTTTACAAACCTTCTTATCTGATAGTGATCGCGACGCTGAGGAATTGTTTCTAGATGAAAATGTATCAATGATCGTTTCTTCGTATTTTAGTTTGAATGAGATTAAAGAGCACGAAATCCCATATGACATTGCTCCTCTTCCTTTTATGAAGGACTCGAGGACATTGCTGCTCATCATCGGTTTTGCAATTAATAAACATTCGACGAAGCTGGAGGCGGCGAAGCGTTTCGTCGACTATACGACAAATTCAACAGCGCAGGAAATGATTCGGAAAGAAACCTTAAGCATCCCGAGTGTAAAAACGATAGCCGAGCGTTCTGGTAATGAAATCGTATATAAGTCGTCCCGGTTTCAGCTTTTTAAAGAAATTATCCCGACGTACTGTCTCTACACGGATATAGGGTTGAATTCTCAGCAATTGAACGAGGTCCAAAATGAACTGAGAGTCTATTTGTCCAATTTAATGGATGAGAAAATTCTTTATGAACGTATTCATACGAAGCTGAATAATGTCAACACGAAGCGAGAGGAGAGCATGTAGTTGAAAAGCGTTGTCGCACAAAACAGAAATATTAAAGTGATCGACCAGCCCATTCCTACACTGAAAGATTCGTATGTTTTAATTAAGACGATGCATTCTGTTATTTCACCTGGAACGGAGTTGTCTATGATCGAAGCGAGCAGCAATCGATCAGTTTCACTCGGATACAGTGCTGCAGGTGTAGTGTTGGAATGTGGCAATGCTGTACAGCAGTTGGAGAAAGGCGATGTTGTCGCTTGCTATGGAGCACCGTATGTACAACATTCTGAGTATTTGTTAGTTCCGCAAACGTTGTGTGCTAAAGTACCTGCAACGGTTGAACCGAAGGAGGCGGCACTTGCGGGAATCGGAGCGATTGCTATCCATGCATTGCGAATTGCTGACTTACAATTTGGTGAAACGGTGGTTGTCGCCGGGCTTGGCCTTGTTGGACAAATGATCGCTAAAATCGCAAATGCAGCAGCATTCAATGTGATTTCATTTGACGTTGAGCAACAAAGGGCAAAGATGCTCGCTGACACTCGACAAATTAAGTCGTTTTCCGGGCTAAACGAAATGGAAGCTAAGCTAATGGAGGAGACGAATCTCCACGGGGCAGACGCGGTTTTGTTATGTACAGGTGGAAAGGGCGCTTCGCTAACTAGTCAAAGCCTACGATGGATTCGCGATAAAGGGAAGGTCGTCATTGTCGGTGACCTGCAGCCAGATTTTCCCCGTGAATTGATGTTCAGTAAAGAGGCGCAAATTCTGATTTCGAGAGCTGGCGGCCCGGGCAGGTACGATCAAAGGTATGAGGAGCAAGCGCTTGATTATCCATACGGGTTCGTACGTTGGACAGAAGGAAGGAATGTAGCCGAATACTTACGTTTAGTTGCTGAAAATCGCATTCAAGTTCAGCCATTTTTAACCGGAGAGGTTGATTTTGAAAATGTAGCTATTGCTTATGAACAATTACTGAGCAAACAGACGACAGCACTAACAAAGGTGATTAATTTTTCTGAGTGAGGACTTTAACGTGGGAGAAAATGAAAAAAAAGAGTCGCCTCAAAATACTTAGGAAGTGTTAAATCATGGATCGACCAATCAGAGCTACTCCCTGGTTGGTTTATCCACGTTAATAGAAAAAAGGCTTGAGATACCAGCCCAAGCTGAGCAGTCAACCTCTCAGACAATCCCCTTCATTTTCTAAATAATTGCCTACGTGCTCAATCATTTCATAAGGAATACGATGCTCCTTCAAAAGGTTTTCCTTTGTACAGCCATTGTGTAATTCGGCATCGTATAATAATAGCTTTGTTGCAAACTCATTGGCTTCTCGTTCAAGCTTTCCCACGTTAAACAAACTGTTTTTTTCAATAAAATAATAGGCAAGACCACGGTGAAGGCGATCGTGTCCCAATTCATGGGCGCAGACAAAGCGCTGCCATTCGGCGGAGATGCTGTTATCAATTACGATAAAGCGCCTGCGAAGCACTGGATAATAGATCCCTCTCGTTTCGGTGCCTAGGCTCTCAAATGAAATGCGGATACCTAGCCGTTCAGCCAACTCAAAAGGACAATTGGTATGATACCGCTTGACTAATTGCTGAATGATTCCGTGCATCCAATCACCTCAATCAATGAATATAGCCAGCTGTTCATTTGGGCTCATGTTCCTTTTGCTCCACAAAACGAGCCTTCGTTCTTTTATGCTTATTCATCCATTTAGCTTCCCAAAATAAGCCAGTCAGGACGTCATGAATTCTTTGCTTATCCTCAGCGTCTAATGGAACTCCGTCAAAAAGCACTTCTTGATCATCTTCCAGCATCCGTTTAAAATCACGCGAATCCTTTTTCGTCGCCCACTCTGGAATAGCGTTCGATTCTATGTAGCCAGCCATGCGAAGTAGTTTTTCGTAAGGATAAAGGTAAGCAGAAGCAATTTTTCTCAATGCGTCAACGGACGGGCGCACGGGGGCGCCGGAACGGGGGTCAATCCCTTTCTCTAAGGTGCGTAAGTAATTATGGCTCAGTCCAACTCTTTTACTTGCTTGGCGTAAAGACTCATCCCCGCGGAGCTGCGGATGATTTCTGCTAAGTCGTTCATTCCGTTCGGCTACTCCTATGACAAGGATTAGCCTTCTCTCCCTTCGAAACAAAAGTTAACAAGCCGCTTGCTATCAAAATGTATATATCGACTGTATGAACGTCGAATGAAAAGGTTCGAAATGTCGAATCCCTAGCTGAGCCCTGGTGGTTCAACTATTATTTTTAGTTAATTTGGAAAAGTCATTTTTAAATAGATAAATAGGAACGTTTGTTCTTGACTTCATAGTAATACATGTATTAC
>BAXO01000085.1 GCA_001310555.1 Bacillus sp. JCM 19058 | reverse complement strand
CAGGAGTCGACCACCTGCCGTTCCAATCTTTACAATGGCCATTTAAAATAGCGAACCATTCTGTGTATGTCGGCTACTGATCTTCGCATTTATTTCTGAATTAGGCATTTATGAAATTGACTTAAATAGAAAAACTCCCTATTTATCGAAAATGAATCTTAATACTAATGACATACTAACCAATCCTATGGAAATAAAAATGATAACCACTGTTATTTTCGAAAGACTTTCTCACCTAGTAGCGTTTTTATAACAGCGAAGACGCCGATACCAGAAAAAAAGAAAGAATATATAAGATAATTCAGAAGGAGGTAGCGAAAATCCGACAATCAAAAATACTATAGTTAGTAATATCTGAATAATAAGCTTCACTTCTGCCCCTTCAAGTTTATTAGGCGAAAAGGGGTTTTGATACCCCTTTTATTGCCTTTATAACATCATTGTTGTTCGTGAAGTGGAGTTATGGGGCTCTTCCTAACCAACTCTCTTATGCCTAAAAAAATGTACGATGGAACAGTGAATAAAACGAATTTTGCTCCAGGTTGGGCTCACTTTCACCAACGTGCAGGCCGGTTCAAGCTGTCTACCCTGAAAGTGATTTAAACGCTGACCTCCTTCACCAAAATATCGGCGACAAATTGAGACCACGTTTCAAATCTCTCATAGATCTCCGGATCCTTTAAGTCGGTAATCGGAATCCACCGCCCAGCTATTTGTTCCTTTTCTTTTACTTCAACCTGTGCGTCCTCTGCGAACTCAAGCGTGGAAAGAATGCCGATATGGACCTTGCCAACCTCGCTTTCATCGTCATTAATTAACCCAATGGCTTCGAGGTTGCCTGTAGCTTTTTCATCAAAGGCAAGCTCTTCGTGGAGCTCACGTGCTGTGTTAATGCTAAGTATTTCCTGGAAGTGCTTGTCTGCGATGAAATTCATATGGCCACCAAAGCCGATCGAAAGTCTGTTGTGTAAACGAGCCTCTCCACCGCCCGCGAGCCTTTCATATAAAAAAAACCTCGTCCCGTCGCTTGATGACGACATAAGGAATCGGCTGCTTGTAACTAGGGTCTTCTTCCGCATCACCACGGCGCATTTCACTGAAATGAGCTTCGATTTGTTTCATAATGGCACTAATCTTTGCAGAAGCAGTGTTGACTCCTTGAAACGTCAGTCTTTCGTTTTCAAAAACTTGTTCGCGTGGCGCGACAAGGATGATTTCATCCATTTTTCCCATTCGAATCTCCTCCAAATATGTAGTAAAAGAAATAAGAGGCGCTTACGTATATCTTCTTAGCTTGTCCTTGCGGGGATACTTCCGAATAACTAGTAACGGAGAACGGTGCAGGAAAAGCGAAAAGAGCAGAATTAAATCTGCTCTTGTACTTCTTTTGTCGGAAAGTAAAAATCTTCGTCTTTCAGCGGCTCAACAGTAGCTTTCTTGTAGCCATTCCCCTTCATTGAAAAGAAGTCGTGCGACTTTGTTTTCGTATTTAAGCCGTTTAAGACGATCGGGTTAATTTCTTCTTCCTCAAAATAAGTGTTAAAGCCAAGGTTCATAAGAGCTTTATTCGCATTATAGCGAATAAATTTTTTCACATCGTGAGAAAGCTCGACTTGATCGTACAAATTCTCGGTATAAATAGATTCATTGTCGTAAAGTTCGAGTAAAAGATCGATTGAAAATTGATAGAGCTCTTGCTTTTTCTCTTCGGACTGCCTATTGTAAATTTCCTGAGCGAGTAATCCGACGTAGACGCCGTGAATCGCCTCATCGCGAATGATCAGATTAATAATTTCACCAGCTTGCATGAGCTTTCCTTGCCCGTAGAAGTAAAGCGGGTAGTAGAAGCCACTGTAAAAGAGGAAGCTCTCCAAGTAAACAGAAGCGACCATCGCTTTAAACAAGGAGATTTCATCGTCTCGTTCGATGCTCTCATAAAGCTCGACAATCAGTCGTGCCTTCGTTTGCAAGCTCTTGTTTTTCTTAACCCATTCGAATACTGCCGAGATCTCTTCCGTTGGTGCAAGCGTCATAAAAATATTACTGTAGGACTTTGCATGAACGGCGTTTTCCATCATTGCCATAAAATTAAGGACAGCTTTACGCTGGTGTCCGCTAACATGCTCAGCAATCAAGGGCATTCCTGTATCACCCTGCTCAGTATCAAGCAGGGTGAGGCCGGCGAGGACCTTCATATAAGTATCCTTCTCTTCTGGCTTTAAGTACTTCCACGTTAGTAAGTCGCCGTTTAACGCGACTTCCTCGGGAAGCCAAAATTGCTTCACATTTTGGTTATAGAACATTTGCGTAAAATCATCCTCATGCTTGGACCAGTTGGCCGCATCAAAAATTCTAGTCATACGCTTCTTCCTCCTATATTAAACGACGCAAGATAAGCAGCCTTCTTGCCCTGTATCCTTCGTTCTTGCGTAATAAAGTGTTTTGATCCCTTTATAGTGGGCATATAAGTCAATTCTATTCAAATCTCTTGTTGTCATCGTATCCTTCAGGAATAAAGTAAAGCTGATCCCTTGGTCGATGTGCTGCTGAATCGTCGCAATCATATCGACGACACGGAACATATCCATGTCATAGGCTTCCTTGAAAAAGAACCAATTCGATGGGGATAGCCCCGGCATTGGGTAGTATGTTTTTGAGTTGCCGTAAGTTCGCTCTTCGATTCGTTCCATGATTGGCATGACGGATGCTGTGCTTGATTGGACGTAGGAAATCGAGCCAGTTGGTGCAATACAAAGCCTGTAGCTATGATAAAGCCCGTGCTCGGCGACAAATTCCTTCAATTGCTGCCAATCTTCCTTCGTTGGGATCTCCATCCCTTCAAACAGCTCTATAATTTTCGGGAAGGACGGTGCATAGTCATTGGTAACGTACTTATCAAAGTATTCCCCAGTTGCATACGTTGACTTCTCGTACTGATAAAATGTCTCGCCTGCTTCCTGAGCGATCTCCGCTGAGCGCTTGATCGAAAAATAATTCATCATCATAAAAAATGTATTGGCAAAATCGCGCGCTTCTTCACTTTCGTATGCAATGTGGTTCTGCGCAAGGTAACCGTGTAAATTCATCGCCCCTAAACCGATTGAATGCATCGCTTTGTTTGCTTTTTTTGACAGCGGGCGCGTTTGAAATATTAGTCGTCTCCGAAACGTGGGTTAACGAGTCTGTGGCTAATCGCACCGTTTGTTCGATCGATTTATTGTTCATGACATTAAGAATGTTGATGGAACCAAGGTTGCAGGAAATATCAAGGCCAATTTCGTCTTCCTGACCGTAATCGGCATAGGTAGAAACTTGAGAAGCCTGCAGAACTTCGGAACAAAGGTTCGAAAATTTCACTTTGCTAATATGATTGAGTGCATGGACATTGTTCACATTATCAGAAAACATTATATAAGGATATCCCGACTCAGACCGGAGAATCGCCAGCTTTTCAAGCAGCTTACGCGGTTGATTTTTTTCCTTACGTACATGTGGGTTCTCAACGAGACGATCATACATTTCGTTCATGTCCATTTCGTCAAGGAACTCACCGTACTGCTTGTACACTGTATGAGGATAAAAAACGTATGCATCCTTATCCTCTCGCGCCAGTTCAATAAATTTATCGGGAATCACGACACCGATGGATAACGTTTTTACACGGACATCTTCATCGGCAGAAATTTTGCGCGTATCGAGAAAATCATTGATATCGCTATGAAAAATATTCAGGTAAGCACTGCCGGAGCCTTGACGCTGTCCCATTTGATCAGCATAACGAAAGGCATTATCAAGCAGTTTCATGACACCGACGACACCTTTCGTTGCATTTTCAACATCCTTAATCGCTTCTCCTTTGGCGCGCAGCTTAGAAAGATTAAGAGAGACACCGCCGCCAAGCTTGGAAAGCTGCATGGAAATGTCGATCGCACGAGAAATATCATTTAACGAGTCGTTGACCTCTAGCAAGAAGCAGCTGACCAGCTCTCCTCTCCGCTTACGACCGGCATTGAGGAAGGTCGGTGTACTAGGCTGGTATTCCTGATTAATCATCGTCTCGACAAACTGTTTAGCCTTCTCAACGTCTCCTTTAGCAAAGAAAAGAGCAACAACGGAAATACGGTCTTCATAGCGCTCTAAGATTTTCTTTTTATCATTCGTTTTTAAGGCGTAGTCATTATAAAATTTAAAAGCGCTCATAAAAGAAGGGAATCTGAACTTTTTTTTCGTAAGCAAGGTTGAACACTTCTTTTATTTGGTCCAATGTATAGTGATCAAGCAATTGTGCTTCGTAATAGTCGTTTTCAATTAAGTATTCGATTTTTTCCTTTAAATCATGGAAAAAGACCGTATTTTGATTAATATAATCGATAAAATAGCTATGGACAGCTTCCTTGTCTTTATCGAACTGAAACTTTCCTTCCTTGCGAATCATAATTTCATTATTGAGCTGAACCCACTTCGATACTTGGTTGTGTGACAATTTTTTTCGACCTCCTGAATAAACATTTCGACATCTCGCGTTGTCCCGCTTAGCTCAAACTTGTGAAGTACAGGGATTCGGTACTGATTTGAGATTTTATCTGCACTTTTGGCAAAATTATCACCCCACACTTTATTTCCGCTTGCTGCAACACCTTGAATATAGTCGGCGTTCTTCTCAAGGAACTGCTGGGTAGAAGGCGGTATATTGCCAAAGCCAGTCGTATAGGTAACTAAAATAAAAGGATTGTTTAAAATCTCGTTTTCATTAAGCGGATGCTTACTAGCATAGGGTATCTTTTCCATAAACCGTCTTACATTGCCGGTTTTCGAATCGAAAACGATCTGTACCATGATTATCACGTTCCTATTATATTCTAGCAGTTAATTTGCTAATTGGGCGACTGCTTACTATATATAGTATATGATAAAGATCTAAAATACAATATGTCGTATTTACTAGGCGATAGATAAAATCTCTCAAACCCATTCTGGACAAGGTTTTAAAACGGAAAAAATTAATTTTATGGAGACTTGCTGCTGGGGTTTTATAACTAAAAGCAGTTTGCGGGTAACGTGATGTTAGTTAAGAAGGACGGTGCTTGTCCGACTTCAGTCATCGATCAATATGCACTAACAAAAAGAATACCATATGAGCAACGGATAAGGAAAAAGCAAAAATCGTCTAGATTTCACTTTTTCCTCGGTTGAAGTGAACGGTTCTCATGTTTTCTAATTCATTCGCAGCTTGGAAAAAAAAGACGAAAAAAAATGAATGAATAATTCTAACGTATTGAAATGAAATTACTCCACCTCTTGAAAGCAAGCGTATGAAATAGTGGACCTAATTTTCCCTTCTGTTTTAGTTAACTATACAGCTTAGAGTATGCCAATCATATGGAGGAAGACGACGAGAATCGTAATAGGTACAAGAAAAAACATTACAGAGCGCCAAGAGGCGAACCAAATGGTAGCGAGGTTCGTCCTAACAGAAATTGACGTTTGGCGAGATGCTTATCCAGCCTAAACATAACAAACAAGGCAATCATTAGATTTCCGAGCGGAAGTAAAATGTTACTAACGAGAAAATCAGTTGCGTCGAAAATCGTTAATCCCAAAAGCTGAACTTCGTTTAATACGCCGAAGGATAAGGCAGCCGGTATAGCGGCAATAAATATAACGATTCCGGATAGGGAGGCGACTTTTTGCGAGAGTGTACCTTATTCCTTGTAAAAGCCGAAATGATAATTTCCAACAGGCTGAAGGAGGATGTTAACGTCGCAAATAAAAAGAGCAATAAAAACAAGCTTAAAAAGAAGCCGCCGAAAGGTATTTCTGAAAAAACAGTAGGGAGTACAATAAATAACAAACCAGGGCCTTCTGCAGGTTCAAGCCCAAAAGCAAATATGACTGGAAAAATAGCGAGACCAGCTAAAAGGCAAACAAAAATGTTCATCGAAGCGACGGAAGCCGCCGCAATAGGTATATTACTCCTGTCGCTTAAATAGGAGCTGTATGTCACCATACACGAAAATCCGACAGCTAAGGAAAAGAACGATTGACCTAAAGCATAGAAAATCCCTTCCTTTGTCAACTGAGAGAAGTCAGGCTGCAGGAAAAAACGGACACCTTCCATCGCCCCTTCTAGTGTAAGCGAGCGGAACACTAAAATGATGAAAAAAAATAAACAGCAGCGGCATCATATATTTAGTAGCCTTTTCAATCCCATCTTTAATACCGAAGGAAAGCACGATTACATTGATGAGCAAAAACAAACCAAGACCGAGCAAACTGAGCGAAGGCGAAGTCGTTAGCTGTTCAAATAATTGCCCATAGTCAGCCCCATCTCTAATGATGCCTCCAAACAAAGAGACGATGCCATACAGCAAGATCCAGCCGCCGACAACGCAATAGAATGAAAGCAAAAGAAAACAGCCAACGACACCAAACTTACCAATAAATGTCCACAATGTATTTGGCGCAAAGCTCTTATATGCCGAGACAGCCTCCTTGCGTGAGCCTCGCCCGATGATAAACTCGGCAATCAGCATCGGAAGTCCGATCAGGACGGTAAACGCAATAAATAATAAGAAAAAAGCCCCTCCGCCATTCATTCCGGTTACGTAAGGAAACTTCCAGATTGCTCCTAAACCGATAGCAGCTCCGGCAGAAGCTAAAATAAATCCAATTCTAGTAGACCATTGCTCACGAGTATTCAATTCTATTCCTCCCGAATGTCGTTCCTAAAGAGCGACTCTTGCTGTATATCTAGCAGCTGTCCGGTCATTTTGCCTCCAACTGCTTCTTTACTATTATACTGTATGTTTCCACAGATTAACTGGCAATAGCCTATTTCAAAACAGGAACGGTATTAGGAAGTAGAACAGCCTGTTAAATCCGCTGTCAACTAACCATAGTAGCGACGAAGATAGCCCCCGCTGGAAGTCTCACTCTAACTAATATTACATTTTAACGAAATTGTATTTAGACGTAAATCCTTGTAAAATAATAAAGAGAGTGTTCGAAAAGCTCCCTTAACAATATAATGAGCTTCAGCGATTGTGTCGATTCATAAACCCTCATTGAGTTCACAGAAATCGTAAAAGAAAGAATATATTATTCAGAAGAAGAGAGGGGATACGGCGTGTTGATAAACATTATGCTAGCTGCCTTTATGTGTGGATTGCTATACGTTGGAGCTCTGCAAGTTAAAATATATCAATACAGTCGTACAAAAAGAATACCTGTTGCTATCGATTACTTGATCGTTCTCGGTGCTCGGGTCAAGGGGACGGAGCCTCATCGGCTCTGCAAAGGCGAATTCATACAGCGACACTATTTCTCCAGCAAAACCCGACTACGCTAGTGATTGCCACGGGGGGTCAAGGCAAAGGTGAAGAATTGCCGGAAGCAGAAGTTATTCATAGAGAATTAGTTGAAAACGGGGTAGCTGAATCGAGGATTTTAATCGAAAGTCAATCGAAAAATACTTATGAAAATATTCGCTGCTCTAAGTTATTGCTACCTGAAACAATCCGAGCAGGGTTAATTGTCAGTAATGGCTTCCATCTTTTTCGCGCAATAAAGCTAGCGGAGGATCAAGGTCTTGAAGTAGCTGGTCTGCGTGCGCCAACGCCGCTTTTGTCAATTCCTAAGACGTATTTCCGGGAATATCTCGCAATTACAAAATATTTTATGACGAAACGCTAGAGAAGGTAGAAGAGTGGATATAGAAATGGGTGTGTTGAATGGCTAAAAATAAAAAAGTGACCATGCAGCTAATTGCTGATACAGCAGGGTATTCAAAATATGTTGTCTCGAAAACACTCAATGGAAAGCCTGGTGTCAGTGAAGGGACAAGACAGAAGATTTTATTTGTCGCCAAACAGTTAGGCTATTTTAAAGAAAAGGAAGCTGGCCAGGGAAGCTCTCTAGCTGAGCGAGCAGAGGCTCCTGACGGCTTCATTTTAATTGTTATGCCATATCACAACCCAAAACATACGGAATCTGACTACTGGAGTCAAATATTACAAGGGGTGACCAAGTATCTAGATGAGCTTGGAGTCGGAGTCATTATTATTTCTAATCAAAAGCACCTCTCAGACAAGGTGACGATGAGTAGTTTACTCGGGATCATTACCGTAGGCTATGTTGCTACAGAGATGCTGCTTGAGTTTAACAGCTATCGAGTCCCAATTGTAATGGTCGACCATGAGGAGCCTTTAATTAAAACGGATACGATTTTCATGGACAATATTGAAGGCGTTTCGAAAATAACGGCGCACCTTATTGGCCTTGGTCATAAGAGGATGAGGTTTGTCACCGATCTTTCGCATTCGAGCAGTTTCTACGATCGGTGGATCGGCTTTTGGTCTACCATTGAAAAATACGGAATTGACTCAAAAAAACAGCGCTTTAATGAACCTTCAGTATGATGAAAAAAATTGCTGTACGTTTTCGTGCGAAGCTTAAGGAATGGGCAAGGGATCAGGTGCCATTGCCAACCGCCTTCGTTTGCGCCAATGACCATATTGCTCATCTGGTCATGACTGTTTTAGAGGAGTCGGGGGTCTCGATTCCAGCAGATTGCTCGGTCACCGGCTTTGATAATTTAGATTTTGGCCGCTCGCTGGCCACGGTTCAAGTGCTGAAGGAGTCGGTGGGGGAGAGGGCCGTCAGTCAATTATTTTGGCGACTCAAAATCGCGATTTCCACCGGAAAAAATTCTTATTTCCGGAGATATAATTATTCGGCAATCTGTAGAACGGCCGCCTACTGAAGTGGTCACAGTCGCTCCCAAGACTGTTGAAGGATAATGCCTATGAGTACGGGTATGAGAAAAGTCTATCTCATACCCGTTTTTATCGGTCAAGAGTATAGAGTATCCCGAACGTTGAAAGGAAAACGATTATTTTTATCGCGCTGGAACAGCGATAACGTATAGTGAAATCACTCCTTTTTATAGACAGCTAAGATAGAGGGATTGTATAATCAGTTCTATCCATGTTGGAACATTTTGAGAATGCCAAATGGAGGGTGAAGAGTTGAGGATTACGATTAAGGATCTTGCGAGTATGTGCGGTGTTTCGGCCGGAACTGTCGATCGGGCATTAAACAATCGTAAAGGAATTAGTGAGAAAACGCGGAAGAAAATTTTGCGAGTCGCTAAGGAGATGGATTACCGACCCGATTATACAGCAAGAAGTCTTGTGATGGGAAAAACAATGACATTAGGGGTCGTGTTATTCGACCTTTATAATCGTTCCTTCGCACAGTTAATGAATGCGATCGAAACTAGGGCGAGAGAGCTTGGTTATTTTGTATATTTAACGCTGACCGCCAAAAATCCTGAAAATGAAGTAAAATGTATCGACAACCTCGTCAATCGAAAGGTCGATGGGATTATTCTGCTTACTGTTAATAAGGGAGAGGCGTTTGAGGCGTATTTAGAAAGGCTTCGTATTCCGCTCGTTACGATCTTTAATTTTATTTCTGATCGGTGGGAACACATCGGAATTCAGGAAAGGAACGCGATGAAAGGCGCGATCGATTACATCGTAAGTAAACAGTATCATAACTACATATATGTAAGTCCGCCACTTGCCTATATTGATCAATCAAACATTTATACTCAAGAAGAAAGACTGAATGGTTTTCTAGAAGGGCTAGAAGCGAATCGAATTGATCGTCCGACCGAAATTATCCGAGACAAAGATTATGTAACGGTGTTGGAGCAAACACGATTTTCAGAAAACGAAAAAAACGGCGATTGTATGTTCCTGCGATTTGTATGCTTTAGAAGTGATAAATCTGTTCAAGAAAAAAGGGTTGCACATCCCGAGTCAAATAGGGATCATGGGCTTTGACGATATCGATATGCTAAAGTATGTAAGCCCTCGCTTGTCGACGGTAAAGTATCCAATTGATGAAATGGGTATTCAAGCGGTTGAGAGCCTTGTTCATAAAATAAATGATAACAGCGATAAATCGGTGCCGTTGCTAGAATACGAAATTGTAGAAGGAGAATCGATCTAAATCTAGCAAAAGGGTTGCAATTCCGATTGCTCGATAATAAATTTAAAAAAAAGAACTTTCAACAAATAATTGAAAGCGCTCTCTTTTTTTGTTCCGTGTACAACCATGGAAAGCTGAAGTGGTTTGATGGGAATATAGGCAATGAAATGGGTACTCGGTTACGAACAGTTGCTTTGCGCCTCTTGAATCATCATTCGCCGGCAACGATTACGCCAGTTACGATTGCCGGCCATTTCCATAATATTGACGGTATTGGTTAGGAGTCATCTCAACCTCTTTTTTGAATGAGCGATAAAAGGTGGAGAGCGTTTCGTAACCAACCTCAAAACAAATCGTGACGATCTCCTTGTCCGAATCGAGTAGTAGCCTTTTCGCATGCTCAATTCGGATATGAGTCAAATATTGCATCGGAGTCTGCTCATATTGTTTTTTTGAAAATAGAATGCAAATAACGACTGCTAAATCCAAGACGAGAAGCAATGTCCTTCGATGATAATGCTTCAAAATAAGAGGCTTCAATATAGTTTTTTATCTGCTCTGCACGCATGCTGTTTTTATCTGAATATAAGCTAGGCTCTTGCGAATCGGCAAGCAAAAGCAGCATCTGCTGCAAATAAATATGAACGGCCGATTGCGAAAAGGATGTCCGATTCGACTGTTCAAACAACATTTTTCGCAACAAAGTGCGTAATTCGCTGCTAACGATTGCCGGCAGTTTAATGAAGCGGGATTGATGGTAAAAGCGAGCGATGATTTCGTCCTGAATAAACGGCGTAAGGCTTCCGCATTAAACGCCAGAATAAGCAAGGTCAGTCTTGAGCTAGAAATAATCGAATGGTTGGAAAAAGGGGAAAAAATAGCGACGTCATCAGGGACTACGTGTTGCGTGTAACCGTCAACGGTTATTTGTCCTTGTCCTTCAATGGCATAAAGAATTTGGTGAACAGGATGATGATGCTCATTGACGACGTCTTTATCATTGTGCTTACTTTCATAAAGATGAGCCCCCGATCTAGGTAACTCAATGTTTTGACGTGTCACTGTCATGACCCCTTCCGTACGAACAGAGCTGTAATTATTTTAATTGTAGCTGTTTAAAAAAATCGGCTGCAACAAAAAGCAGTTCCGTTATTGAGAATTGACTTCCCGGATTCGTAAGACAGCGAACGATGAAAGGCTTAAAATAATAGGAAAGCTTGACTCTATCGATTAAAACGAGAAAGGGGTAAGGAAAATGGCAGAACAAACGATTGGAATTATTATGAACGGCGTTACAGGGAGGATGGGAACCAACCAGCATTTGATTCGGTCCATATTAGCCATTCGTGAGCAAGGAGGAATTACTCTTGCGAATCAGGATCGACTGATACCCGATCCGATTCTTGTTGGCAGAAATGAGAAAAAGTTGGAAGCGCTTGCTACGAAATATGGGCTGACGCGTTGGAGTACCGATCTAGATGCTTGTCTGGCGAACCCTGACGATTCGATTTATTTTGATGCGCAAACGACAAACCTCCGAGCTGATAGTATTAAAAAGGCGATTAAAGCAGGTAAGCATATTTATTGTGAAAAGCCGACGGCTGAGAACTTGGAAGAGGCACTTGAGTTAGCACGGCTGGCGCGTGCGGCAGGAGTAAAAAAATGGAGTCGTTCAAGACAAGCTGTTCCTCCCTGGCTTAATCAAATTGAAGCGGGTGATCGACTCAGGTTATTTTGGGAAAATATTGTCGGTTCGAATGGAGTTCGGCTATTGGGTTTTTGAAGGCGATTGGCAGGAAAGTCAGCGTCCGTCATGGAACTATAGAGCGGAAGAAGGCGGCGGGATGATCGTCGATATGTTCGCCCATTGGCGCTATGTGCTCGATCACTTATTTGGAGGAGTTCGTGCCGTTTCATGTTTAGGTGCTACCCATATTCCGGAGCGTATTGATGAACAAGGAAATCGCTTTACTTGTACGGCTGATGATGCAGCATACGGAACCTTTGAATTGGAAGGCGGAGTGATTGCGCAATGCAATTCCTCTTGGGCAGTAAGGGTTAATCGCGATGATTTGCTGACGATACAAGTCGATGGAACGGAAGGAAGCGCGGTTGCCGGCTTGCGCGATTGCAAAACGCAGCATCGAGTTCAAACGCCGAAGCCTACGTGGAACCCTGATATTGAAAATCCGTTTAAATTTCAAGAGCAATGGGAGGAAGTACCAGCAAACCAAGAGTTTGAAAATGCCTTCAAGATACAGTGGGAGTATTTTCTTAAGCATGTGGCAAACGATGAGCCATTTCCTTGGGACTTGCTCGAAGGAGCTAAAGGCACTCAATTATCCGATCTTGGCCAGCAATCCTGGAGAGAACGTCGTTGGCTGGATGTGCCGGTTTTAAGCTTGGAGGAAGTGACGAATGAATAATGAGTTAATGCTGCCAAAAGCGGATGGAGAGCGTTATCACTATCGACTTCAGAATGAAAAAAATAAGCTATCCATTGAATGGCTCCTTTAAAAAGCGAAAAGCCTTCGCAGCGGCCCACGTTGTCGCTCATCCAGCTGCAACTGTGGACCTGTGCTCGAGCCTGCGATTGATTGGGAGGCGACGCTTTCTTACCGCCGCTACCTATGGTCGCTCGGCTTTTCCGTAGCGGAGGCAATGGATACTGCTCAGCGTGGAATGGGGCTCAGCTACCCACAGGCACAAGAACTGATCAAACGGTCAGCCGCTGAAGCGAAAGCAGTCGGCGGTGGAATCGCTTGCGGGGCAGGGACGGATCAATTGGCGCCGGATCGAAAATATACCGTTGAAGAAGTAACGGCAGCTATATTGAGCAGTGTTCGTTCGTTGAAGAGCAGGATGCGCAAATTATTTTGATGGCGAGCCGCGCTCTGGCTGCATGTGCAACAGGACCTGATGATTACAGGCAAGTGTATGACCGTATTCTCAGCCAGGTTTCCAAGCCAGTCATTCTTCATTGGCTAGGAGATATGTTTGACCCGGCCTTATCCGGCTACTGGGAGAACAGTCAATCGATGCAGCTATGGACGTATGCCTTGACATTATTCGTACGAACGCAGAAAAAAATCGATGGAATTAAAATTTCGTTACTAGACGAAGATAAGGAAATTATGATGCGTCGCCTTTTGCCTGAAGATGTGCGTATGTATACAGGAGATGACTTTAATTATCCGTGCTTAATTCGCGGTGATGATCAGGGCTATAGCGACGCTTTACTAGGCATCTTTGACGCGATTGCGCCAGCGGCGGCGGCTGCACTCGAAGCGCTTGATCGCGGCGAGATGGAAAAGTATGAGCAATTTCTTGAAAAAAACGGTTCCCCTCTCGCGACACATTTTTCAATATCCGACGTATGCTATAAAACGGGGATCGTCTTTCTCGCATACTTGAATGGGCACCAAGAGCATTTTCGAATGATTGGCGGTGCAGAAAGCGCGCGCTCGATTACGCATTTGACTGATTTATTTGTGATGGCAGATGAGGCGGGTCTACTTGTTGAGCCTGAGCTGGCAGTAAAGCGAATGAAGCTTGTTTTGGAGCTGGCAGGAGTTCAGCAATAATACGGTTAGGAGCCAGTGTCTTGACAGCACTGGTTTCGAGCTGTTCTCGGCTGTTAAATACGGATACATATTTAAAGGAATCAGGAGGAATTTGTAATGGTACAACAAGCAGAATTGGGTCGGCTTAGCCTTAATCAAATTACGACCGATCGGTGGAGCTTAAAGGAAGCGGTAGAAGGTTGTGCGAGAGCTGAAGTACCTTGGATCGCATTATGGCGTCATAAAATTGCGGAAGCTGGTTTAAAAGAAAGCAAACGGATCATACAAGATGCTGGGCTCAGCATTTCGAGCATTTGCCGGGGCGGGATGTTTCCGGCGGCCACTCCAGAGCTCCGTCAACAAGCCTTAGATGATAATCGGCGTGCGATTGATGAGGCCGCCGAATTGGGAGCGGAAGTTCTTGTACTCGTCTGCGGAGCCGACACGAAAACCGACATAGACAGTGCTCGAAAAATGGTGGAGGAAGGAATTGCTACCCTCGCCCCTTATGCACAAGAGCGAGGGGTAAAGCTAGGGATTGAGCCGCTGCACCCAATGTATGCGGCGGAGCGCTCCGTCATCGTCACCTTAGGAGAAGCGATCGCATTAACACAAAAGTTCAAGCCTAATCAAGTTGGTGTTGTCGTTGACGTCTTTCATGTTTGGTGGGATCCAGAGCTATATGAGCAAATTGAGCGTTCCAAAGGCAGGATTCTAGGCTTTCATGTCTCCGATTGGATCGTGCCAACTCCAGATATGCTAATGGGCAGAGGAATGATGGGTGATGGCGTGATCGATCTTCGCCGTATTCGCCAAGCTGTTGAAAAAGCCGGTTACGACGGCCCAATCGAAGTAGAAATATTCAATCAGAAAATTTGGGATATGCCGGGCGACGACGTTTTGTCTTTAATGAAGAAACGGTATTTCGAGCATGTGTAAATCGAGCCTTTGAACGAAAATGAGGTGAGGAAATGATTAAGACAGTATTAGTAGGGACAGGCGGCTTTGCCAAACATCATTTGCGTGAATACCTCAAGAGAGCAGAGGAAGGTAAGGTTCAGATCGTCGGTGTGGTTGATCCGAAAAGGCCAGAGGACGATGTAGTGCAATTGCTGCAAAAAAAATGGGCTAGAGCACTATTTTACGCTCGAGGATTTTTACAATGAAAAAGGGGCTGAGCTTGCCAATATCGTATCTCCGATCCAATTTCATTGCGAGCAAACAGAGCTGGCTTTAAATCAAGGAAGCCATGTGCTCTGCGAGAAGCCAGTTGCTGCTACGACGGAAGAGGTCGTCAAAATGATTGAGGCAAGCCGTAAGACAGGTTATTCTGTCTCCATCGGCTATCAATGGGCTTACTCTACTGCGATTCAATCATTGAAAACGGATATTATGAATGGAGTTTTTGGGAAGGCGGTCCGTTTGAAAACGCTCGTTTTATGGCCGCGTAATAAAAAGTATTATGCCAGATCGTGGGCCGGTAAAGTAAAGGATGAAGAAGGACGATGGGTGCTGGACAGCGTAGCCGCTAATGCAACCGCTCATTACTTGCAAAATATGTTTTTTATACTAGGAGAAGAGATGGCAAGCAGTGCTCTTCCAATCGAGGTTACAGCTGAAACTTACCGGGCGAATGAGATTGAGAATTTTGACACAGCCGCGCTTCGGGCGAAGACAGGTCAAGGAGTGGAAATTCTGTTTTTCGCTTCCCACGCCGTTCATCATTCGGAATTATACGGCCCGATTTTTGAATACGAATTCGAGAAAGGGTCGTAACCTTTCAGGAAAACGCTGGCAAGAACGGCGAAATTCAAGCCGAATTTTTCGATGGGTCAACCAAGAGCTACGGGTCCCCGTCAAGCGAGCCTTTTAAGAAAATCGACGTTGTCCTCCAATCAATTACAGAAAATAACGATCGAATTCCTTGCAAGCTCGAAACAGCCGCCGCACATACTCTATGCATGAGCGGGGTCCGACAGTCCAGTCCAACTCCCGTTATTTTCCAGGAGCATAAGCTTCGCGATGACGAGGACAACCCAATGATTTGGGTCACGGGCTTAGGTGAAGCTCTGAAGGATTGCTATAAAAGAGAGAAGTTGCCACACGAATTAGGAATCGAATGGGCAAAAGCAGGACAGACCGTGGATCTGTCAGAAAGTGAATTATTTCAGCTAATTAATAACCTTTAACCTCGATGATCAAGTCAGTCTTTTTCTATGAAAAGGGCTGGCTTGATCTGTTCCTAGGACTTGGCTGTCTTTCCGCCTCGTTTATCTTGAACGATCTCTCAATCATAAAGCGAGGCAGAACGCTATTGGATAATTTCCTTGAACGGTGTAGTTGCACGCTAAGTGCGAGAAAGAAACCCCATAAACGTGCATCAATGGATCCCCTTTTATATCAACGCTTCTTTAAACTGTTGAACCCCACTGCCAAATTTCAAACAGAATGTTATCGAACTTTAAGAACCTTATTTTTCCTGTGAATACTCACAGTTTGTTGTCATATAATGCTCGCAATATTTTACCAAAAACGATAAATAATTCACCCTTTTAATGAATGCGTTTTCAGTATAGTATGTATATATAAGTTCTTGAGAAAGCGTTTGCACAAATCGCTTTCTGTTCTTTCTATATTCAATGTATACCCTTTTGCTCTCGCTTGTGATGCGACAAGTATTCCTTTGGCCAAAGGTGAAGGGCGAGGCGGATTTGGCTTTAATTTAACGTTTCAGGCTATCGGAATCATTTCACTGATTTCGGCAATACTAAAAAAAACTAGAAATATACGAGGGGGCTTTAAAGAATGAAAAAGGGTTCTCGTCATTTAATTACAGCAGGTGTTATGTTAGGGGTGTTGGCAGGCTGCGGTGGCAGTGGAGGAGACGGTGAGACGGTAAATCTTTCGTTTTCTGCTTGGGGAAACCCAGCCGAGCTGCAAGTATATAACCGAGCTGTTGATGCGTTCAACGAACAGCGGGATGATGTTCAGGTAGAGCTTACCGGGATACCGAACGACAATTATTTTCAAACATTGCTTACTCGATTGCAAGGAGGACAAGCGCCTGATGTGTTCTATGTAGGCGATGCGGATGTGTCGACTTTAATATCCAATGGAACGATTGAGCCGCTTAGTGAATTCCTAGAATCGGACGCTTCGTATGTTACCGAGGATGAGTTTGCGACCGATATTTGGGGCGCGTCAAGAACAGAGGATGAAATATATGCATTGTCTGTCGACTCTAACCCTCGTTTACTTTATTACAATATTGATTTGCTAGAGGAAGTGGGCGCTAAATCGCCGCAAGAGTACCTTGATGAAGGAAATTGGAATTGGGAAGCAATGGAGGAAATTACCGGGAAGCTACGAGATGCTGGCAAATACGGCTTCGTCCAATCAGCTGACCATGTCAATATATTGAACTGGGTTTGGAGTAATGGCGGAGCATTTGTAGAGGATGAGCGCATCGTTGCCGATCAGGACGAAAAAACGACTGAAGCGTTTGAGTTTGTCAGCCGAATGATCGAGCAAAAAAAACTTCGTATTTGGCGGCACACTGCCAGAGGGGCAGGGGCTGATGCGATGTTCATGTCAAATCAGGTCGGTTTAGTTGAAGCCGGAAGATGGTTAACGCCGATGTTCTTGGAAACTAATATTGACTTTGACTACATTCCTTGGCCGTCGAATACAGATAAACCGATCGGAACGACGAGCATTGCGACAGCGTACATGGCGGTAAATTCAAACAGCGATCACGTTCAGGAAGCGATGGAGTTTATTTCGTTCTACACATCTCCTGAAGGACAAAAGATCAGGCTGGATGGAGAAGGAAACGCGATACCATCCGTCTTTGGAATTGACGAAGTTGTCACGAACCAGGAAAAGCCTGTACATGGCGAATATTTGCTTGATGCCCGTGAAGAAGGAAGCGTTGTTAATGACGAATTTACGGCTCCGGGATTAGGGAAAGAGCTGGCCGACATTTATGAAGTTCTGATGATCGGAGATATCTCACCGGAGGACGCCGTTCAACAGGCGGCAGACACCGCTCGAGAAATGCTCGAATACGAATAAAATCTTTATACAACTGTAGCTTGTCGATCTTCGCAAAACGAAGATCGACAGCGATTTCGTAATGTACCTCTTCCTGTACGTATGGTAGCAAGTAAAGGAGTGCCTGACTAATGAATGATAAAAGAAGAAAATGGTGGGGCTATTTCTTTATAGGTCCGCAATTAATTGGAATGCTAGCGTTTTCCGTCCTACCACTTTTATTTGCTTTCGGTTTAAGCTTTATGAAATGGGACGGCTTTGGTGAGCGGGAATTTATCGGCCTTTCAAACTACATTGGACAGTTCAACGATCCGAGTTTCAAAACAGCGCTTTTGAATACGGCCTATTATTCGATTTTAGTCATTCCCGTCGGGATAGCCCTTGCCTTACTAGTAGCCTTAGCTTTAAACAAAGTACGAGGGAAGGAGTTTTACCGAGTTTTCTTCTTTATGCCAGTCGTAACGAGCTCGGTTTCTGTTGGGGTTATTTGGATGTGGCTGTTAAATGGAGATATCGGGCTGATTAACCAGCTATTGGCGATGATTGGTATTGATGGACCGAACTGGCTAACCGATCGGCGTCTAGTCCTCCCGTCAATCGCCGGTCTGAGTATTTGGTGGGGGCTAGGAACGAATATGGTCATATTTCTGGCTGGCCTTCAATCGATATCAAGAAGCTACTACGAAGCAGCGGACATTGACGGTGCAACTTCGTTTCAAAAGTTTATTCATATTACATTTCCGCTCTTGTCGCCAACAACATTTTTTTGTCGCGATTATGGCTGTCATTACTTCATTCCAAGTATTTG
Source organism: Bacillus sp. JCM 19058 (assembly GCA_001310555.1). Next base: position 3,982 of record BAXO01000085.1, on the reverse strand, counting down.
ACCAATCGTATGTCATGACGCAAGGTGGACCGGGGAAAGCAAGTTACACGCTTGTCTTTCATATATATGAAATGGCGTTCGGTCGTTCGTCTTTTGGACCAAGTGCAGCTTCGGCGGTCATCCTGTTCGGAATTATATTAATTTTCACATTGGTTCAATTCTCAGTTTCTAGAAGGTGGGTGCATTATGAAGGTGGCGGAAGATAACCAACAGCAAAAGTTAAACCGTAAACCGAAAAATCCAAAATCTAACTCGCAGCTTAGACCGTCAAAAATCATTTTGCATATCGTGCTAATAATCGGTTCAATTTTGATGGCAGGTCCGTTTATCTGGATGGCTTTAAGCAGTCTTAAGTCATTTGAACAGATATTTGCCGTCCCCCCTGTCTGGATTCCTGATCCATTTGTATGGAGTAATATAACCGATTCATTGCAGGCGATGCCGTTTGATCGGGCGTATTTTAACAGCTTCTATATTGCCGTAATTGTTGTGTTTACTCAACTGTTAACCTGCTCAATGGCGGCTTATGCGTTCGCAAAAATCAAGTTTCCTGGATCGAGGTTTCTGTTCATCGCCTTTCTGGCAACGATGATGGTTCCGATGCAGGTCACGTTAATTCCATTGTATATTATTATGGATGCGATTGGCTGGGTAAATACTCATTTGTCAATCATTGTCCCGAATGCGCTGTTTAATGCGTTTGGCGTATTTTTGTTAAGGCAGTTTATTATGGGTATTCCAAAGGAAATGGAAGAGGCAGCGGTCGTCGATGGGGCCAACCCGCTCCTAATCTATTTTAAAATTATCCTTCCGTTGATTAAACCAGCGTTGGCGGCATTTGGAATTTTCTCTTTTATCGGCATTTGGAACAACTTTATTCAGCCACTCGTGTTTTTAAGCGACCAAAACCTTTATACGGTCCCGTTGATGCTCGCTACATTTAAAGGTTTATATGTAACTAACTGGCCTCTTATGATGGCGGGAGCAACGATTTCGGTTATTCCAATTCTCGTCATTTACATTATCGCCCAGCGACAAATTATTGAAGGAATTGCTCTCACAGGCGTGAAAGGATAACTATAAAGCTGCGTATCCGTGCGGTAAAGGCACAGGTACGCAGCTTTTATTTGAAAGATGAGAAAGCATATAATGTGGCTTGAATAAAAAAATAAAATCGCATTCAAGCTAAGCCTCTTCCACCTCCCAGTAGCGAACAAACGTCCTTTGTCTCTGTCCGATAAGTCAACATCAGTCCATGAGATTCCTCTAACGCTGTCCAGTTTTTTTCGTCGCTAAAGCGCTTTGTGTTGAGATGGCTTTCTCGAAATTCGCTATGATGGGCCAATGACTCCTGCAACATTTATCTCTGCTTAACGAGTCGTGAGAAGTCACTATTAAGCCGAAATGCTCCTGGGGAAAGGCCGGTAACCTTTCGGAAGGCTTTATTAAAGTAGTTCGCGTCTGCATAGCCTACTTCTTCGGCGATTTGTTTAATCGACTTGTTTGAGCGGTGCAACAGCTTGGCAGCTTTACGAATTCGCAGGTTTGTTAAATATTGAATTGGTGTTGTTTGCAAGTGATCGTTAAAAAGTCTAATTAACGCATACTTTGAAATTCTGGCGTGGTTCGCAATTTCTTCCAAAGAAATTGGTGATGAATACAATTCTTCGATAAAGCGAATCGCCTTGTTTAAATTATGAGGCAAGGAGTGAGTCGCCTCATCCCCGGCAAAAAAAACGTTGGCACGTCATTAAAAATTGATAGCTTTGAACGGAAGCTTGATAAGGGTCTCGAATTCCTTCAGCGACAGTTTCCGTATATATCGAAAACATTGCTTGTATGATGGGCGAATCGGGAGGGAGTGAAATAACAGGCCCGTAAGTGGAGAGGATATTTTGATACACTTTCTGCGCTTCATTTCCAGTCAAAGTCAAATAAATGAACTCCCAAGGCTTATCGCCGCCTGGATAATAATAACGATGATTACTTGGGACTGAGACGATGAAAATATCATTTTTTTCTTAATATATAATTTCTATTTTCAAAGCGAAGCCTTCCTTCCCCGGACAACGTATACTGGAAAATGACTGTACCTAAATCATCACGATTATCTCCGTCTAAATCGTAGGAACGAGAATGGCGAATTTCCCATCCGACATTCCAAAGGTTAGCTACCTTTGAGTGATTTGGAGCAAAGCGAAATCGAAACTCATTAGAAGTGTCATCAAGACGTTTTTTTTGCTCATCACCGTATCTCCCTTCTATATACTAATCTGATTATATCAGAAGGAATGACGGCCATGGAGAAAAAAATGACCGCATCCGTCGTTAAGAAAGAAGGTTCCCTCCCCTAGATAGCAGCTATTTTACTAGGGAGGGAACGTGGTTAAAACTCATAGGCCTTCTGAGCATCAGACCCTACGATGACAAAGTAGCCAACATTGAAATCATGGATGCGCCATTCACCTTCGTTCTCATCATAATAGACGAGCATTTCGTAGGTCGTCCGGTTAATGTTCCCATCCTTTAAAATAGAAAAGCGCTCAAGCTCGGGTTCTTCGACCGAGTACTCGACCTCAACAGTCAATTCGTATCGGTCTGTATGGCTGTTAAACTCAGGCTGCTCAAGGGAATCAAGCCGATAGAGCGCCTTGACAAAATCAGCAACATATTCCTGATTAAAATTTTGTAGCTTGTCATACTCCTGATCAATCTTTTGACGATACTCCTCTGAGGCGTAAACCATTTTTGAGCTATCTCCATTTTGCAAAGCATCGGTTTGCTGCTCCCAGTTCTCATTTAACATATCCATCACAGCTTGTTTCTCCTCATCAGGCATCGCATCAAATTCATAGCGGATCGTTTCATTATCCACAGAAATCTCAGATGAGGTTGCAACACCCCATGGGAATTCCTTCTCGAAAATAAACTTTGCTTTTCCGTCCAAAGGGAGTGTTCCGATATCCGTTAATTCCGGACCAAGTACGATGTCAGTCTCTTCATTGTTAATATAAAGTTGAGTCTCTTCATAGCTTGTGCTAGCCTGAACGACCCCCGCATTAATTTCCAGCGCAACATCTTGGGATTCCTCATACCAATCGAACAAATCAACCGTCTCCGCAGCATTGGCGTCAACGTAACGCGCAGGTAAGATCGCCTCCAATTCGTATGTACCAGGAGCGAGTGGACCATAGGAAGTAGCATCATCTGCTACCGTTTGCGAGTTGATTTCCTCGTCATTAAGAAAAAGCTTGGCGTTATCCTGATTCACAGTGACATTGAGGTATGCAGGCGTGACCTTCAGCTTGTAATCAGGGAACAGCAGCCATTTGCGACCTTCTTGCTTGAGCATAATCGTTGCATAAGGCGTTTCGTTTGTCTGTGCAGCATAGCGATCTGCATCGTCCCCGCGGTTTTGTAATATTTCGACCTGCTCATCAAGGCGATCGAACAAGTATTGTTTATCGCTTTCCTTCTTTTCAAAATAGGCGAGTAGAGCTTCCGCATTCGTTGCATCGATAGCCCAACCTCCCCTTCTGGGTGAAGGAGGTGTGCGACTGTACCGGCGTCTCCTGTCTGTACAGCTTCTTTAAAATCCGCGATCACCTTTTCTGGATCAGCTGCTTGTGCAGCGATTTGATAAAGCACGACCATACCGACGATGAAAATAACTGCGAGGCTGCCAAACCAAAATAACTTCCGAGCATAAAAAGGCTTAGCTTCCTCTTCTTTTCTGACGATTCTTCGTTTTCAGTCGCCTTCCCACATTCCGGACAAAAGCGTGTTTCTTCACTTATTTTCGTACTACAATGTTTACATTTCAACAAAATGCCCTCCTAATCTCTCTATTAAAATACAATAATTTACTGATTAAGCAATGATAAGTACTTTCATTAGTTTGGGATCGACTTTTTCTAGGAAAAAATTAGAACGAAAGGACCGATTTCGGCAAATGATGCTTAATTTGTAAGGAGCCAGGGTA
>BAXO01000084.1 GCA_001310555.1 Bacillus sp. JCM 19058 | reverse complement strand
AATAAAGTAGCTCAATTTTAATTTTATTTTTTTCAAGTTTTCTCCCCCTCAAATTCGATTATTTATTTGTACCACTTGTCCTACCCTCCTTTCAAATAATTCCATTTATTTGGAATGCATACCCAATACTATCTGAAAATATAATCATGAACAATAAATCTACTTATATTTGTGATAAAACAGTGGATTTTTCCTGTTTTATTGTAAGCGCTTTAGTTTGATTTTATTTACTTTTATTACCTAAGTTTGAATATTTTATTTCTTGAGTATCTGGATCCAACCAAAGACAAAAATAAAAACGCCCCATACAGGCGATCCTTTTTTCCGATGTACTTTTATCGATTCGTACACAAAAGCTCGTGATTAGTATCCCAACTTTCAAGCAGAGAATTATAATGTGCTAACGCAAAGCTATCTTCATTGTCACGATCTAGCTGAAAAGAGTAGAACTCCTGATAATTATAACGCTTAAATCGGATTTTATTTATATTTTAATTCAGGTACCCAAAATTGAAATTGTGCATTTTTCATCAAACAAAATAACCCCGCCACTTTGGCGAGGTTTATCGCTCTACCTACTTAAGTATTATTTCGCCTTGCTCCGTCCCAAAAAATCCAGTTTGTACGTTCAACCGCAAATCATCTGCCTCTAATACGCTCTCCGGCACGTCGAATACGACTTTTCCTGTCAAATCAAGCCCAGGATTCAACTTCGTTAAGAAGAAATCCGTTCCTTCATTCGCATGACGGCTGGCCGTTCCGTCCGAATCGTATTCAGCATCGTCAGTCTTCAATTTGAAGAACGACGAGTCAACCGTAATCGAATCGCTACCTTCATTTAAAATCGTCACGTCTACGACTATGAACGTTCCTCTTGCATCAGAACCGAAATCCCCGCCGACACTAGCGGCCGTATCCATACCATGAGCCGTGAAAATGACGTCTCCTACTTTTAGATCATCACCGATCCCCGCGATGTCTGACGTATCTTCAACAGGCTCGTCGCCTGCTTCTTCTTCGTCTTCAACTGCTTCCTCTTCGGTCTCTTCTGATTCAACTTCATCCCCCGTGTCTACTTCGTCTGACACCGGATCGGCATCCGCTGTCTCCGCTTCGTCATCATCTCCGCCCGATGCAATTACCGCTACGACTACAACCACGATTACCCACACCCACCACTTTTTTATAGAACGGTTTCTTTTCTTTTCCCATTACTTTTATCCCCCTACAAAGCGTTATAAATCACATTATATATCATGACAATCCATTTTTTCTACATATTTTTAATTCTATTTACACAGTTCTTTTAAATCATATATGACTTCATCCATTTTTGTGATCGTCGCAGCGATTTGCTCGGACAACCCTATATTAATAATAGTCCGTTAAATTCAGCCATCGCAAACACTCCTAATCCGTAAGCCCAACGGAAAGGCTTCGCGATAAACCGTGCGTCGCAGGTTCGATTCCTGCCGGGGCCATAGCTTTGAAGGCAAGGGGTTAATCCACCCGCTCCAAATTCTTCAGCATGAGTACGAAATCAACTAGATACATTATCAAACCTATGGGCTCCCAGTGAGTAGAGATATGGGAACGAAGATGAGCGTACGTATAAAGAGTTGTATCAAGCAGTGAATAATATTGTCGGCAAGATAACCGATGCGGTATTGAAGGCTTTCGAACAAAACCCGTACTTGATATTCAGTAATCGCAAGAACTCGGATATGTAATTATGGATTGTTTGCACCATGAAATTGAGGTGGATGTGAGGTATTGGTGAGCATTGTCGATAAAGTTAATTATGCTGAACAGCATATCGTGCTTGTAGCGGAAGATGATGTGCCTCACATTAGCGTTGATTGCATGAAGTCGGTTGTGCGTATAAAAGTGTAGAATGTTATTTGGGATAATTTCACCAATAGAACTGTTACTTTTATCATGAATCTATTATAATAGTACTGAATTCTTACATATTAGGGGGAAATGAAAATGAAAAAAAATTTATGTTTGGCACTGTGGTATTTGCTGGTGCTATTGCACTTTCGGCATGCGGTGAAGGAAACACTAACGAACCAGCGAGCAACGATCCAGAAGAAGAAACAGAAGAAAGAGAACAGGATAGCGGTGACACAGAGGCAGATGCAACGGAGGATGAAGTAGAAAACGATGATGACGCGGAAGAAACCGCAGATTCTGGAGATTGGGAATTCGCCGTCGGTGATACAATCGAAAATGAGGGCGGTACTGCTACATTAGTCGCAAGACAAGATGATATTGATACTTACGAGACGGGCCCAATGGTATTAGATATCCCACAGATTAATGTACAGGAGCGAGAGTTTTCCGAGGAGATGCTAGAGTTTATGGACGGCGACTACGGGACTTATCCAAATCGATATGGAAGTAGAAAACACATCGGATGACACGATTACCTTTTTTTGTCGGCCAAGCAACAATAACAACGAATACCGGAGAGCAGATAGAGTCTGATATGTTGTTCAGCGAGCATATTGATGGTGAGTTTATTGGGGCTGTAAAAAAGAGCGGTACACAATTCTTCATTCTCGAAAATTCCGATCCTAACGAGATAGAGTGGGTACGTGTACTAATCAGCGGCCCAAGTGATGAGGATTGGGAAGATGTCGGAGAAGATTTAGATTTCACAGTAGAATTTTAATATTTTGCCCCGCCAATTAGGTGCAAAACAACGTAATATAAAATGGGCCCGATCATCCCTCCCAGCCGTTTATAATAGGTAAATTATAGCTGGAACGGATGGAGATAAATCACCGTTCGGCAATCAAAGTTCGGTGATTTATTTTCTTTTAATTAGCCCTTGACAATGTTCTTGGGCACTTCTCCCCCCTTATGCTCCTGGAAGAAAATAATATTAAGAAGTGAATTCACTCCGAAAAGTCCGCTATTTCTAAAACAGAAGAGGGCAAATAAAGCTATAATATTCACACTTCGTTATTGCTATTAGTCAATACCTTTTCTCTTCCACCGGTACTTACTAACTTATCTACCTCAGCGCATTCTTTTGGAACCATTCTTCACCGTTTGTCTGGCTGGATAGTAAATTTTAACTGTTTAGCACTTCTATTCTTGCAACGTTTATGTTGGCCGCATGACAATGTGTTATGTTTGACTTCTTTAAGGGTATACGAAATTAACAGTACTGTTATCGATTCGTACACAAAAGCTCGTGATTAGCGTCCCAATTTTCAAGAAGAGAATGATAATTATTTCCTAACGAGGCCCTCTCTTGATTGTCATCATCTAGATAAAATAAGTACAGTTCGTGGTAATCACGAAGCTCCTGCATCACTTCCTCATCCGTACTAAAGCTAATATTTTTAGATTTTTCACACACAGGTTCAAAAGGTTCTTTGGTTTCATAATACGTAGGTAAGCGCCTGATAAACCCGGAAAGCTCAAAATTAGTTTGATAAACCGAGCTAAATATGTTGCGTTCTTCATAAGTACTAGAGTAGTAACTCATGAATAAATAATTCACATCAGCCATATTTTTTTTCCTGCAACACATAATTCACCAAGTTGGTTAATCTAACAGCTTCTGGTTCCTGAACAGAATCGAGATAATTGATTAAATCTAAAAGTCGTTTATTTTGTTCATAAGCCCGTATTGTGAACTGGTTTTTACTCTTTCTTCAATTCTGTCGTTTCTCTCGTTCATTTGGAAATATAAATAGGAAAGTGAAATCGTTGAAAGAAAGAGTACAATTACAATCGTAATGAGAATTTTATTCAAGGTATTCATTTCACTGTACCATCTCTTTCCGTCGTGTTTTTGTAAAGAGGGTCATAGGCAAATGTCTATTGGGTATGAATGAGGTTGCCAAAACCCACCCTGATACGCCTCCACATCAAAGGTAGCTTTCCTAGCATCTCCGTTACAAATTTATGGATTGTTATTATATTATTTGGAATTCATATCCAATACTATCTGACAATTTCATCATGAACAAGAAATCCCCTTATATTTGTGACAAAACAGTGGATTATTCCCGTTTTTGTGTAAGCGTCTTAAGTTGGATTCTATTTACTTTTATTACCTTATTTTGAAGGGCTTGTTTCTTTGGACGTCTGGATTAAAAGACATAAAACACCCGTTAACTAACGGTGGCACTTCCATCGTTGCGACACCGGGCAGTTACACGCTTGTATGGTTTATCGTACAAGCACTTTTTTCCTTTTTCACAACAAGCTTTTATCAAGATCGGTCCGGCGAAAGGAACGTCCTTGATTCGCATTAAAGCAACGAATTCGCATCCTGGGCCAACTTATTTTAGAAAGGAAGCCTGTCCTCCCCTACTTTATCTAATTACCTGAAAAAAAACGAAAGATAGGATTAATTTTTTTTAGAAACGTGGTATTTTAATGTTGTCGAACATAAATAATAACAATAGCTGTAAAAGACTATGCATTATCTTCCCACAACAGCAAATAGCCTGGTCATTTTTTTAACGATAAGTCGACAGTTAGTCTGTTCGATTTATTGCTTTAAAATAAATGATTCCTCAGTAGATACCGGGAATCTAAACTTATTTAAGGAGGAAAAATTATGGCAGACGATCGAGCGAACCGTGAACATCAAAATTCTGAATCTGCAAACAAAGACACGTTAACAAATAGGCAAGGGCATCCAATTACGAATAATCAGAACTTGCGCACTGTAGGAAACCGCGGACCTGCCACTTTGGAGAATTATGATTTCGTCGAAAAATCAGCCACTTTGATAGAGAGCGGATTCCTGAGCGTGTCGTCCATGCGCGCGGGGCCGGCGCTCACGGCTACTTTGAAGCGTACGGCACGGCCGGGGACGAACATGTATCAAAATATACTCGCGCAAAATTATTTCAGGAGAAAGGAAAACGCACCCCCGTCTTTGTCCGTTTTTCATCGGTTATCCACGGGGGTCATTCTCCAGAAACCCTTCGTGACCCGCGCGGCTTTGCCGTGAAATTTTATACGGAGGATGGAAATTGGGACTTAGTCGGTAACAATTTGAAAATATTCTTTATTCGGGATGCGGTCAAATTCCCTGACATGATTCACGCTTTTAAACCTGACCCAATAACGAACATTCAGGATAGCGAACGTTTTTTTTGACTTCTGTGCTAGCTCTCCTGAATCCTTCCATATGGTAACATTTGTCTATTCACCTTGGGGAATTCCGGCAAACTATCGGATGATGCAAGGCTCGGGGGTCAATACTTACAAATGGGTAAACAGTGAAGGGAAAGCGGTTCTTGTCAAATATCACTGGGAACCGAAGCAAGGCATTAAAAACTTGACACAAAAAGAAGCAGAAGAAATACAGGCGAAAAACTTTAATCATGCAACAGAGGATTTGTACGATTCCATTGAACAGGGCGATTATCCTGAATGGGAATTATTCGTACAAATCATGAGCGACGGTGAGCACCCGGAGCTGGATTTTGACCCTTTGGACGATACGAAGCTTTGGCCAAACGATCAGTTTCCGTGGCTACCCGTTGGCAAGATGATCCTGAACAAAAACCCTGAAGATTATTTTAATGAAGTCGAACAAGCGGCGTTTGGGACGGGAGTTCTTGTCGATGGTCTTGATTTTTCAGATGACAAAATGCTTCAAGGACGAACGTTTTCGTATTCAGACACACAGCGTCACCGCGTCGGTGCAAATTATTTGCAGCTGCCGATCAACGCTCCGAAAAAGCAAGTAGCAACGAACCAAAGCGGTGGCCAAATGCAATATAAAAGAGACCTTGCTCCCGAGCAAAATCCACATATTAATTATGAGCCTTCCATATTAGGCGGACTCAAGGAAGCTGAGCAAGCCGGAACAGAGTATACTCCACGTATTGAAGGAAACTTAGTGCGTGAGTCCATTGAGCGAAATGATAATACGAAACAAGCGGGTGAAACCTTCCGTAACTTTGAAAAATGGGAAAAGGACGAATTGATTTCAAACCTCGTCGGCGACCTTGCCAATTGTGATGAGCGAATTCAAGAGAATATGGTCGCTCTCGCTGAGGCGGCTGACGATGAGTACGGACGTCGTTTAAGAGATGGCCTTGCTCATGCAGCAAAAGGAGGCTCAAGTCAAAAGCCGCTTGGCAATAAAGAGGGCGACAAAGCTCCCGAAGAAGCAGTACAAAAAGGGCACGAAGCGGACCCTTACTAATTCAAAACCGAGCATATTAGCAATAGAGGCTGACCCCGTTTAGGTCAGCCTTTTTTTGTGCGTACAGCTTTTGATGGATTATTTTTAAGTAACCTTTTATAATAGCAGGGTATAATTGTCGCCCTTTTATTTTCTGGCCTTGAAAACGGGAGCCAATCGCACCGTGCTTCCTAATATTTGGTATGATAGTACATAGATCAAAATTTTTTTTCATCTTCCAGATGCATCGGATATTTTTGGGCCAACTATTCCTTACCTGAAATAGCTCCTCTACTCATTTCGGAGGTGGAGACTTGACTACCCGTCAGTCATGATAAAAAATATTTTTAACGAAAGGGGTTCCGACCATTATGAAAATACTTATAGCCTTAGCCCTTGTCGTTTGCGTTGTCGCACTTATTTTAACGATTATTTTGGCTAGATCAGGCGATTCAGGCTACAGCAGCGAAAAGAGCTTTAGCAATTTATCGGGGATATACCTCCTACTTCCGGTCGTAGTTATCGTTATCGTTGTTGTCGTACTACTGTTCATATAAGTGTACCTCTCGATAGAAATCAGTTCAGGCAGGCGATTTATCTAGGCCGGAAAGCTCTACCGAGATTTGCATTTAATGATCAATCGAGAAAGGATTGAGACTATAATGCGACAGCATGATTTTACACGAGGGAATATTCTTACACAATTAGTCGTTTTTTTCCGGCCCGATTATGCTAACAAACCTACTCCAAACCTCCTATCAAATTGTAGACAGTCTGTGGATTGGAAATTTGCTCGGTGCGAATGCGTTAGGGGCGGTCGCTGTCTCTAGTACGATTTTATTTACGATGCTTGCATTTGTAATCGGGATCAATAATGCAGCACTGACGATATTATCTCAACAAAAAGGTCGGGATGATGAAGAAGGACTTAGTCGTTACCTTAATGCGTTTGTCGTCATATTAACGCTGTTATCTGTACTTTTAGGCGCAGTGGGCTTCTTGTTCGCGGAAGAATTGTTGCGTTTACTAGGAACCCCAGAAAGTATGCTCGCACAAGCACAAACGTATTTGCAAATTAATTTTATTGGTATTCTTTTTTTTATTCGGTTATAACTTTGTCGGGACGATCCTCCGGGCGTTAGGTGATAGTAAAACGCCGATGCGGTTTGTTGTGCTGGCCGTCATGTTAAACATCGTGCTCGATCCGTTATTTATTTCAGGCTTTGACATGGGGATCGCTGGAGCTGCATACGCAACAATTGTCGCCCAAGGGTCGGCATTTGTCTATGGACTAGTCTTTGTCATGACCCGAAAGTTAGCCCCGTTTCGCATGCCAGTTCTTCCGGCCAAACAAGAGGCTGGCTTAATCTTACACCTCGGCCTTCCGGCTGGTCTGCAAATGGCGGTCATCTCCGCCGGCTCTGCCGCTATTATGAGTGTAGTGACTGCTTTTGGCACGGATGTCGTCGCCGGTTTCAGTGCAGCACAGCGACTGGACAGCCTTTTAATGCTACCTGCGTTTGCACTCGGTACGGCTGTCAATAGTATGGCAGGACAGAATATCGGAGCCCGTAACTGGAGTCGAGTAAAGAGCATTGCCAAGTACGGTGTTTTGTATAATTTCTCTATTATGGTGGCGATCGGAATCGTCCTTCTCCTATTTGCCGAGTACGGGATTAAGCTGTTTATTCGTGAAGAAGAAGCAGTCGCATTCGGAACGAAGTATTTGCAAACGGTTGCCCTCTGTTATCCGTTTTTAGGAATCAATTTTATTTTAAACGGTATTGTCCGTGCATCAGGTGCGATGTATCAAGTGCTCGCCTTAAATATTATCTCCTTTTGGGTGTTACGCTTTCCACTGACTGCGTTTTTTTTCTGATTTGTTTGGGGAGCTCGGGATTGCTGTTGGAATGGGCAGTAGCTTTGTAATCAGCAGCCTGTTTGCCTTCTTATATTACCGTTTCGGCAAGTGGAAGGAAAAGCAGTTATTCGTCAAAACAGAAGAGTAATCGAGAAGTGATGAACTCGTTTCGAGAAATACATTTCTTTTTCACACCTCCTTATCCACTTTCTGTCATGGCTTTCGTTGATTATGATATATAATTTCAAATATTATCGGATATATATTGAAATTTAATGTCATATCCATTAAAGTAATACTAAAGATGACTATCTGAAGAAATTTGGTGATGATATGGAATTGGAGTTGGATTTATCGACATTAATGACAGAAAGACGGAATGAAAAAAAACTAGAAACATTGATCAGTTATCGATTAAAGAGATACTGACTGTCATGAATCAAGAGGATCAAACTGTGGCTGAGGCCGTTAAACGGGCGCTTCCGCAAATAGAAAAAAAGCATTGCAATCGTCTATCAAGTCATGAAACATAACGGACGACTGTTTTATATCGGTGCTGGTACGAGCGGTAGATTAGGTATTATTGATGCGTCTGAGTGCCCGCCAACCTTTCGAACAGATCCCGAAATCGTTAAAGGTATTATGGCCGGAGGAAACGAAGCTATTTTTAAGGCTGTTGAAGGAATAGAAGACGACGCTGATGCCGGTGAGGACGATTTAAAAAAAGCCGGCCTCACAGCGAAGGATATCGTTGTTGGCATTGCAGCGAGTGGAAGAACGCCTTATGTTATTGGTGCTTTATCGTATGCGAATCGAATCGGAGCGAAAACAATTGCATTATCTGCCAACAAAGGCGCCAAATTAAGTAAGGTAGCCAGTATGCTATCGAGATTATCGTCGGACCTGAGGTATTAACTGGCTCAACGAGATTAAAGGCAGCAACAGCTCATAAAATGGTGCTAAACATGATGACGACAGCGACAATGATTAAGCTTGGCAAGGTTTATGAAAATCTCATGGTCGATTTGAATGCGAGTAATTCGAAATTAAAGGAAAGAGCAATTAATATCGTGATGGAGGTCACCGGCGCTTCACACGAAAAAGCTGAATCGATTTTAGCCGAGGCTAACAATGATGTAAAAACAGCGATTGTCATAATCGAGGGCCAAGTTAGCTTAACTGAAGCCACTCTTTTATTAAAACAAGGCGATGGCTTCGTCCGCAAAGCGATCGAACTGGCAAAAAAAAGTAGTCTAGTAAAGCTCCTAGTCTTCGCTGGACAGCGAACTGCGGCATCTCGGAATTAAGTAGAGACTCTATTCTTCAAATCAAGCTCCTCATTTGGCGTGGGGGCTACCCATTTATTTTGCAGGTTGAGATGGTCACCACGGCTTCCATTCGAAGCAGAGCGGCGTCATTTCCTCATTCAATTTGTGCAATCTAGTGACTGGAGGGCTTCACATTGAATAACTTTTCATTTCCTTTAAAAAAAGAGCGTGTGCTGGCTGTTGGATTAATGTCAGGGACTTCAATGGACGGGATCGACGCTGCTTTAGTCGAAATTAACGGCTCCGGCTTAACAACTGAAGTGAACCTTCTTCACTTTAAAACGCTAATTTATGAAGAAGCGCTAAAGCAAAATATATTAAACGTCTGCGACCCCGAAACCTCGTCTGTCGCTCAAATATGTACGTTAAATGTAGTGCTCGCAGAAAGAATGGCAGAGGCTGTATATCAGTTGGTCGAGCAGTCGGAGTTCTCAATGGCTGACCTTGATTTTGTCAGCTCGCACGGTCAAACCATCTACCACTCACCCGATGATCAAGCAACACTGCAAATAGGCGAACTGGCCGTTATCGCCCACCGAACCAAGTGTATAACAGTCGGTGATTTCCGCCCAAGTGACATGGCGGCCGGTGGCCAGGGAGCTCCGCTTGTTCCCTTTGTCGATCAGCTCCTTTTCCGCTGCAAGACCAAAGGGCGGGTTTTATTAAACATAGGGGGAATTAGTAACCTTACCGTCCTCCCCCGTACCGATGACCCTGCCAAAAATGAACAGGCTATCGTAGCGTTCGATACTGGGCCGGGAAATGTCCTAATTGATGAAATCGTTCGGATTGGCTCCGGGCAAAAGCTTTTTTTTGACGAAAACGGAGAATTGGCATCATCAGGTCATGTTTGCGATAATTGGCTATTCGAGCTCGAAGCGCGTGATCCCTTTTTAACATTGCCATTCCCGAAAAGCACGGGAAGAGAATATTACAATCGTAAAATGGCTGAGGAGCTGTGGAAAGAAGGTAAGGCAAAAGGCTTGAGCTTTGAAGACATCGTCGCAACGATCGCTTCTTACACCGTACGCGCCATTTCTTACGCAATCCTTGAGCAGTTGGACGAAAGTTCGAAATTGCCGAGGTACTTGTTGGCGGCGGCGGTGTACACAATCAGTTTTTAATGAATAGGTTGGAACATCAATTAAAAAGACCTGTCATCGCAATGGAGGACATTGGTTTTTCCAGTGATGCAAAAGAAGCCATTGCCTTTGCTGTTCTTGGAAACGAGTTTTTGCGGCAGCAGACCAATAACGTTCCTACGGCAACGGGAGCTTCCAAGGCAGTCTGTATGGGGAAGCTAGCCCTACCATTTTAACAATTGACTGCCCTGCCTCCCACTCTTTTTGAAAAATAATAAGAAGGCTTAGTTTCTTCCCGTCTCGTTCGCGATTGTAAAAGCGTAACATGTGTCAATGAACGCCAAGTAAAATTGACAAAAGTAACCGGTTCCTCCTTAGAAAACATTTAAAGCGTGGAGGGAACTGTTTTATCTTCCTTGTCTTACGTTATGCCTTTCAATTAATCCACATCTAAGTTAGCGGCATCTAAATATCCGTTACCTTGGGCAGTAGCTGGTTGTCCCAAATCGTCACATGCCAAGATCAGCTGTTGTTTCACTTCATCGGGAGTGAGCTCCGGATCCTTTTGCAACAATTGAGCAACAATGCCTGCGCAAATCGGCGTAGCCATTGACGTTCCTGATAAGGATATATAGTCTGTCTCGACGCGAGAGCTTGAATTCGTTTTATCGATAAAAGACCGTGGCGCTCGTAAAGAAACAATATTCACACCCGGCGTTAATAAATCCGGCTTCATAAGACCGTCGACCGTCGGACCACGGCTTGAGAAATTGGCGATCGTATCATCTGACCGATCAATCGTATTCTGATCATCAGCTGCACCTACAGTAATTACTTTTGGGCTAATCCCCGGGCTGGCAATCGTTTGTTCCGCCGGTCCCGAATTACCAGCTGCAACACAGACAACAATACCGCTGTCCCATGCTTTTTCGACAGCTTCAACGACAGGGTCGTCTTCTGCCCCTTGCTCAGTCGGTGAACCGAGCGATAAGGAAAGAACGTCAATGTTTAGCTGCTCCTGATTTCGAATACACCATTCGATCCCAGCTATAACTGTTGAAAGTGAACCTGCCCCTACTTTATCGAGTACCTTCACACCGACGAGATTGGCCTCCGACGCTGGACCTTGGTATTTTCCATCCGACATCAAGCCACTTCCGGCAGCATCTCCCGCACAGTGGGTACCATGTCCATTATCATCATATGGCTCCGTTTTGTTTTTGACAAAGTCTTTAAAAGCAACGATTCGTTCTTCCAAGTCTTGATGCGGATAGATCCCAGTATCAAGAACAGCTATAGTTACATCCTTACCCGTTAATCCAATTTCCTTTAATTGCTCAGCCCCGACAGATGGAGATGCGGTGTCGAGAAGCGTCGTTATTTTTCGATCGAAATAAATCTTTTTAATATGTTGGCAATTTTCCAGTAAATATTCAATCTTTTCTACTGATAATTTAGTAGAGCAGCAGGAAATGGTGGGAAACGAGTGGAGCAAACGGCATCTCGTATTTTTTATCTCAAGAACTCCATCTTCATAGCAGCCCGCCTCGATTTTAATAACGACAGGCAGCTTTTTTATCTTTTTGCGGAACCGTTCAAATGGTCGGTGAAGAAAACACGGAATGAGACGATAAGGGTCATGGAACTGAATCAGTTGTTGGCGGATGCTTTTATCAAGCTTATTCCCTTTTCGTCGAACTAGCTGAATGACAGAGAAGTCGAACATGAACAATCATTCCTCTCTAATAAATTTCGTGACAAGATATTCTACGTCAACTTTTAGAGAAGCGAATGGTTCATCCATACAAAAAGTATAAAAAAAGGCAATAATCTATCGATTGTCACTAGACCTCTATCCCTTGCTTAATAGCCTCTAAATTTTGTGTCACTGCTTCGACCATTCTATTGCCAAGGTTTAAAACCGCTAGCTCATAATGTTTACCTGAACGTCTGTATACCGTTTAAATCTGACCACGCTGAAGCAAATCTTGACGCAATCAGTCCAAAGATCGGAAATATGGCGACTCTCCGGTGTATCCGCAGTTATATAAGAAAAAAAACGGTCGCGCCTTTTGCTTCGACCGTTCACAATTCCTTAGTGTCACTCACTCCACTCACGAGAGCTTGCGTCTTATCCCTCAATTTTCACATCGTACTCCCTCATCCAGTAATCCATTTGGATAAAGTGCGCTAGCAATTGCGGGCCAGCCATCAGTTGCCCAAAGTAAGGACGCCCTGTAGGCATTCCACCACTATTAGCAATTTCTTTCATCTTGTCTTTGTTAATAAACTCAAAAATAGGGGAATCACTTGCTAAGATTTGCTGCATCCGGTGCTGGACGGCGGCCTGGTACTGCGGATGATGCGTCTTTGGATAAGGACTTTTCTTCCGATACAGCACATCAGCGGGAATGAGACCTTCCAACGCTTTTCGTAAAATCCTTTTTCCCTGCCTTCGAGCTGCTTCATCTCCCACGGAATGTTCCACACGTATTCGACGAGACGATGATCGGAAAACGGTACGCGAACCTCAAGGCTAGCCCCCATACTCATTCGATCCTTACGCTCGAGCAAGGTTGTCATAAACCAAATAATATTTAAGTAAGAAATTTCGCGTCTCCTTGCTTCCTCGGGATTATCGCCTTCGTATTTAGGCGTTTCAGCAATCGTTTCTTTGTACCGCCCGTCGACGTAGCTTTTTAAGCGCAGTTTTTTTTGCCAGTTCTCCCTTAGCAAGCCGTCGCGTTCATCGATGGATCGCATCCACGGAAAGCTAGCCGCATTCATCAATTCAGGCTTATGAAACCACGGATATCCGCCAAAAATCTCATCAGCACATTCCCCGGACAGCCCGACAGTGACTTCTTTTTTTTAACCTCTTGACAAAACCAGAGCAATGAGGAGTCGATATCAGCCATGCCCGGTAAATCCCTTACTCTAACTGCGTGTTCTAATTGATCAGTTAGCTCACCGACCGAAATAATCGCGTTTCGATGTGAGGTTCCGATGGCTTCCGAAACTTGTTTAACCCATGGTCCGTCCGCATTTGGCTGGAATTCATTCGCTTTGAAATATTTATCGTTTTCATCATAGTCGATCGAATAGCTGCGAATCGGCTCTTCCCTCTGACGTCGATAAACCTGGGCAGCCAGTGCAGTTAAGGCACTTGAGTCAAGGCCACCGGATAGAAACATCCCTACCGGTACATCAGCATACAGCTGCCTTTCGACAATATCCTCCATCAGCCATCTAATATAGTCAGCTGTTTCTTCGGTTGTTTGTTGATGTGCCTTGCTTTTTAATGACCAGTATCGACTTACTTTTGCTCCGTTTCGATCGTAAATGAGCAGATGACCGGGACGAAGCTCTGATATTCCTTTATAAATACCGTGTCCGGGCGTACGAGAAGGACTTAAACCGATTATTTCGGCAAGCCCCTCCCGTTCAACGACCGCCTCACACGTCCGATGAGCAAGAATCGCTTTTAATTCCGAACCAAACAGGAGACTGCCGTTGCGAACCGTATAAAATAACGGCTTTACGCCCATTCGATCACGAGCCATAAATAGGCTTTCGCTTTTGTCGTTCCAAATCGCAAAGGCAAATATACCATTAAGCCTCTCAAGACATTGGTAGCCCCACTCAATATAAGCGACTAATAAGACCTCCGTATCGGAATGTCCTTGAAATGAATGACCGGCCTTCAGCAATTCCGCACGCAACTCTTCTGTGTTATACAGCTCACCGTTATACACTAATAAATAATCTTTCCCGTTAACTGTTCGCTTCATCGGCTGAACGCCACCTTCAGGATCAACCACGACCAGCCTTGTGTGACCCAAAGCTGCATGCTTGGAGCTCCAAACGTTCATGTCATCAGGTCCGCGATGATGAAGCGTTTTGCTCATCCTGAGCATTTCCTTTTCTTCTTTCCTTAAATCATGCTGCCAGTCAATCCATCCGGTAATTCCGCACATTTGCAAAT
Source organism: Bacillus sp. JCM 19058 (assembly GCA_001310555.1). Next base: position 8,484 of record BAXO01000084.1, on the reverse strand, counting down.
CAGCCCTTTGGTAGTTTCACTCCAGCTTTCTTAGGCATTTAATAACCTATCTTATTCAGCCCAGTTTATAATAGTGCTACTTTCTTTACACGCTTAGCATGAAAGCCGACTTTCAAACATACTCAAACTCCGATTCTAGAAATTCCATTAACACCTTCCGATTCGCCTTCCTTACTCCTAAACAAGTTTGCATTGCTATCCCCTTGACCAACGAGACAGCTCGAAAAAGATTAGCCTTAACGAGGCGGTGAAAAACAGAAGGATGTGCGCACTTCACCAAGTGTATGACCTTGCACGAAGCGTAAAAATCGAGCCCAGTCCGATTTTAAAAATACGCTTTCTGGCAGGCCCCCCCTTTTGGTGTGGATAAATGACTTCGGATCAAAAAAGCCTTGATGATTCAAGGGAAGTTTTGCATTATTATGCATCAAATGGGGTTAAGCCCTCACCTTTATGCCGAGTGAGGATAACTGGTCATTGACGAGGTCGATTCTAAAGCTAAAAGATGGGCTGGTCGTAAGCCGCTGGAGTCGGTCGTTCCTAGAAAAAAATCCACCCACACTTAATTTCCGATAGTTTAGCTAGCTGACTGAGTTACTTTTTTCGAAATTGACTGTGTGCTAGTTTTTCAACCACTGACGGCATTAGCTGATAGAGCTTTGCTGCTACGTTCATCCAGCGAGGCAAATTAAGCTCTCGCTTTGGTGCATTAATTAAGTTAATCATACGGGCAGACACATAATCTGGTTCGAGCATAAATTTGTCCACACGTCTTGCATACGTCCCTGATTCGTCCGCTCGCTCAAAAAAAGGCGTTCGAATCGGACCCGGATTAACAGCACTAACCTTGAGTGATGTATTTTCCAGCTCAAGCCTCAAGCTGTTTGTATAACCGAGGACAGCATGTTTTGTCGCCGTATAAGCACTTGATTTCGGGGTTGCGAGCTTGCCCGCTTGAGAAGCCACATTGATGATATGTCCCTTCTTCTGCTCAAGCATGATCGGCACTACCGTTTGCGTCAGCTTCATTAAAGCGAGCACATTGACTGTAAACATATCTTGAACATCGCGGAAGGCAATTTTGTCTGCGTACTCAAACACAGCAAATCCTGCGTTGTTAATTAACACATCAATTTGCCCTATGCGTTCGTGTAACTCGTGAATCGCCGAATCGAGCTGACTGGTCTTGAGCAAATCGATTGAGTAAGCATGAGCTTGCCCGCCGGCTTCTTTTATTTCCTGCACAATTTGACTGAGCTTTTGTTCATTGCGAGCCAACATGACCGGAATATCGCCCTGCTTTGCTAAATCATAAGCAAGTTGGCGACCGATACCGCTTGAGGCTCCTGTAATCCATATTTTTCGCATCAATATTATCCCTCCCCTTTCCCCTATCATAACTGAAGTTTAAATAAGCTGACAAAGGGTCTGCCCCGCGAAGAGATCCAGTTACAGGAATATTCGGTTTTCACCTTGACGCGGAAGTCGTCTACAACATATAATAGATGAAATAAAATTGAATGCGATGCAATGATAGGGATTAGTAAACGCGATTCATGTTTTTAGAGAGTGGCTCCCACCGGCTGAAAGGACCATAACCACTGATTCGGTTGAACCTGCCCTTGAGCAGCCAGATTTAAGCTGGCCGTTACCCACGTTACGGGTTCAAGTGGGCAATTTGCCAATCAAGGTGGTACCGCGGATAACTCTTCCGTCCTTATGCAGGATGGAAGAGTTTTTTATTTATTTTAGAAAGTAGGGATTATCGATGGGACGTCAACGGATTGTGGTGAAAATCGGCAGTAGCTCTTTAACCACACGAAACGGCTCCTTGAGTACAAAAAAAACTGGTAGAGCATGTTCAAGCTCTTGCACTCTTGAAGCAGCAAGGTCATGAGGTTATTTTGATTTCATCCGGAGCAGTAGCAGCAGGGTTTTCGGCGCTCGGTTATCCTACAAAGCCTGTCACCATTGCCGGAAAGCAGGCGGCGGCCGCTGTCGGCCAGAGCTTGCTAATGCAAGGCTACATTGAACAATTCAAGCAGCATCAACTGACAGCAGCCCAGCTTCTGCTTACGAGAGAAGATTTTTCGAGCCGGGCCCGGTTCAGTAATGCATACTCTACTTTGACAGAGCTGCTCAAAAGGGGAGCTGTACCAATTATTAATGAAAATGATTCAACCGCTATCGATGAATTAACGTTTGGAGATAATGATATGCTTTCGGCCCTAGTTAGCGGCTTCATGCATGCCCAAGTACTTTGCATCTTGACAGATGTCAACGGCTTATACGATGACAATCCAAACGATAATCCAAGCGCCAAAAAATTCACCTATCTCCCGACTATTACTGAAGAACTCGTACAATTAGCGGGAGCTTCACGCTCGAAAATCGGTACGGGCGGAATGAAGTCAAAGATTCTAGCAGCACAAACCGCACTTTCGCTCGGTGTGAATGTTTATATTGGTCAAGGAAAAGGCCCGATAAATTTGATTGAGATCATCGAAGGGAAAGGCGACGGCACCTACATCGGTTCATTTGGCCATGAGACCGTTATGCCTGCTTCCAAGCAATGGATTGCGCTTCATTCGAAGAGCAGAGGGAAAATCATGATCGATAAAGGGGCGGAATACGCTATGGTGTCTCTCGGCAAAAGCTTGCTGCCGGCAGGGATCGTCGCTGTCGAAGGACAGTTTGCTGCCCATGAGGTTGTCGAAGTTGTCGATGAACAAGGCGTGTTGCTCGGTAAAGGTCAAAGCAACTTTTCCTCTGCGGAGCTTGAGCGAATTAAAGGACAATCAAGCGCGGAAGCCAAACAGCATACGAAACGAAAAAAAATCCGAGGTGATTCACCGCAACCATTGGGTATTATTAAAAAAGGAGACGATAAGACAATGAGTGAATTGAGGGCAAAGGCGAAACGAGCACTAGAGCTAACTGCAGATCTGGCAATAGCATCAAGTACAGAAAAAAAACGAAGCGTTACTAGCCATGGCGCGCCAGTTAATGGATGAGCAAGAATATTTACTTTCAGAGAATAAAAAGGATCTTGCGAATGGTCACGACAATGGCTTGAGCGAGAGCTTGCTTGACCGGCTTACTTTGTCTGCTGCGCGTATTGCAAATATGGCCGAAGGTTTGCAGCAAGTGGCCAATCTTCCCGACCCAATCGGCGCAGTGACCGAAACGCTCGAGCGCCCAAACGGATTGCAAATTGAGAAAGTTAGGGTTCCGCTCGGAGTCATCGGCATGATATACGAAGCACGGCCGAATGTCACTGTCGACGCCTCCAGCCTATGCCTGAAGACAGGGAATGCGGTCCTCCTCCGAGGAAGCTCTTCGGCCATTCATTCAAATAAAGCACTCGTCAGTGTTTTGCACCGTGCGCTTGCGAAAACGGCACTTCCGTATGAGGCGATCCAGCTCATAGAGGATACGAGCCGGGAAGTCGCGGCAGAAATGTTCACCTTAAACGAATATTTGGATGTATTAATTCCAAGAGGCGGAGCTAGCCTAATCCAAGCCGTCGTCAAAAATGCATCCGTACCTGTACTTGAGACAGGTGTTGGGAACTGTCATGTATACATCGATCAATCGGCAAAAGAGGATATGGCTATCTCTATCGCCATAAACGCCAAGACGCAACGACCGTCCGTTTGCAACGCTTGCGAAACGCTTTTGCTTCATAAGGAATGGGCGGATAACCATTTGGATAAATTAATGAATACCTTACAGGAGCAAGGGGTTTCGCTTTTCGGAGACAACGATTTAGTCGAACAATACCCCAATGTAAAGCTGGCAAACGAAGCTGATTGGGCGGAAGAATATCTCGATTTAAAGCTAGCAATCAAGATGGTGTCTTCTACGGATGAAGCGATTGCGCACATTCAACGATACGGAACAAAGCATTCCGAAGCAATTATTAGTGAGGATGAGACGAATGTAGCCTCCTTCCTCAATCGGTCGATGCAGCTGCTGTTTATCATAATGCTTCGACTCGATTTACGGACGGCTTTGAATTCGGATTCGGTGCCGAAATCGGGATTAGCACACAAAAGCTCCACGCCCGTGCCCAATGGGACTCGTCGCTCTCACTTCCAATAAATACTTGATTCGCGGCGAAGGACAAATAAAGGAATAGGTGAATGAGATGTTAAATAACCAAACCATTACTTTTCTAGGTGCCGGCTCAATGGCTGAGGCAATTATTGGCGGTTTGGTCCGACAAAAAATCGTCAAGCCTTCCCAAATCATAGCGACAAATTTATGCGATCACGAGCGCCTTCAATTTTTAAAACGAGCGTATGGAATTAAGATTAATGCAAACCGCCAGCAAGCAGTTGAAACAGGTGACATTGTCATTTTGGCAATGAAACCGAAGAGTGTAAAGGAAGCGCTCGAGGATATGCGTGGGCACACGAACGAAAAACAGCTATTTATTTCTGTACTGGCCGGAATTTCGACTGCCTATATCGAGGAGCTGCTCATGCACCGGGCAGCCGTCATTCGGACGATGCCGAACACGTCAGCCAAGGTCGGTGCTTCGGCGACTGGGATTAGCTCAGGGCAATACGCAACGGAGTCTCAGCTTTTATTGGCATCGACATTATTTGAATCGATAGGTACCGTTACTCCTGTACCGGAAGAAAAGCTTGATGCCGTTACAGGGCTTGCCGGCAGCGGTCCTGCCTACTTTTATTACATTATCGAGGCAATGGAAGTGGCCGCGAGGAAGGCTGGGCTAACAGAGTATGAAGCGAAGGCATTAATTACACAAACCGTTGTCGGCGTCGGCAAACGACTGCAAACGACTACGAAATCAGCACAGGAGCTCTATCTAGAAGTGATGAGTCCGAACGGAACGACTGAGGCTGGACTCCGCCTGCTTGAGGACAGAGATAGCCAAAGTGCGGTTTCCGATGCCATTGCTGCTGCAATTCGTCGTTCCAAAGAGCTGGGCAAGACTTTTTCTGAAACAAACTAACCCAAAATGAGCAGGTAGAAGCCATCGGCTAATCAAGTGGGGTTCACCCCGCCTAATTAGCCGCATAGGCTTTTAGATTGCTTGCCTGCAAAGCGACTTAAGGATTTTTCAATAAGTTTCCCTTAGAGTCAGCCGGAACAAGAGCAATTTAACAACCAGATAATGTTAAATTTAAAATAAAAATCCCTATTATATAAAAAAAACTAAATAAAGCCCTTTTATATCACGGATAATGGCGATGTCGAATGTAACATATTCCTATTAAGCGAAACTGGAAGGTAAGTTCATTCTATGATAATGACTTCTCCATCCTTCAATGCTTTAAATGGAATTTTATTTTCGATCATATATTCAATTGATTTGTCTATATCCTTAGATTCTTGGTGGTCTGATTTGTAATGCGGGGCAATTGCGTATTCTAATATATGTAAACCTTCCCAAATAGTTTGATGTTCTTCTCCATACGGTTTCAGATCAGGATCATCTGCTAAATGAATGCCTTTTAGCGTTGGGCCAAGGATACATACGCCTGCACTATACCCTCCATATAGAATGTCCTTTTTGTCTCTATAATATTTTTTTTACTATTTCATCGAAACCACTCAACCTCATTGCCTGTGCAAGAACAAACGTATTGCCTCCTCTTACCCAAATAACATCATATTGATCAATCTTTTCTTCCAATCCTTCCGAGTCATGGAAATACTTTTTCAAATCGAGAATATCCACTGCGAAACCTACTCTTTGAAGAGCCAACACGTCCATCGCGTCACTTTTATTCTTTCTTTCTAAATCAGTCGCGAAATCTAATGCATTATTGACATACGCAACTTTTCGTTTCCCGTTTTTTGCGATTTCCATTAGTTTCTGTTCTTCATTTCCAATTTTAAAAGATGAAAGATAAAATTTCATACTATCCCCCCGTTTTATCTTCTAATTAGTTAAAAATAATTCTCTTATTCACCATAAGCAACAAGGGTTAGCTGCAAATCCGGCAAAACTGATGGAACACCCCTAAAGTAAATATACACTATCTAACTGTTGTACTATAAGTTTACATCCAGTTATTTTGCAAATAAAGTTCGGTGAGTGTTATCACCACAAACGAAATATTTGTCATCGTCAACGTAGTGAACTACAAGGGGTTATGGAATTTATAAGTCTTACAGTAGATAACTTAGAGTAACAATTACAGTTCGGATGAGCTTAGTCTTCATTGGTAATGATATTACTATACTCTATCAGCGTAACAATATGTAAGTCGAACTATACGGATCATTTGGATGATTTGGTAGACAGCTTAATTGAATATGAATAGCTAACAGGAAATCCTAATGAAAGAAAACTTTATTTAATGAAAGGATTATTTGTTAGTTTGGAGAAGTAGCTAATAAAAGCAAAGATTTGATATTGTCTCATTGGTAAGATACTTTAGGACTTAGTTCAAAAACTAAAATTAGGAGGTCTTATTTTGTTGAATGATGAAATAAAAATATTTGGTGGGAGTACAGGAAAATTATTTGCACAAAAAAATGTGTGAATACATCGGCATTGGGCTAGGGAGTTCAGATGTAATTAAATTTTCTGATGGGAACATCTTTGTGAAAATCAATGAAACTGTAAGAGATAAAGATGTTTATCTTGTCCAACCAATTGGGTTAAATCCTAATGATGAATTTACTGAAATTCTTTTCTGGATGGATGCCTTTAAACGAGCAAGTGCAAATTCCGTAACGGCCATTATTCCATACTTCGGGTATGCAAAGGGGGATAAGAAGGATGAGCCAAGGGTTTCGATTAGGGCAAGAGTTTGTGCCGAATGCATTGAGTTGGCTGGGCTGATAGAATACTAACAATGGATTTACATAGCCCACAAATTCAAGGTTTTTTTTAAAAAACCAGTCGACCATTTATTTGCTCTCCCTATTCTTTGTGATTATGTAAAAAGTTTAAATATAGAAGATTTGGTAGTTGTTTCTCCAGATGTTGGTTTTGCAAAGCAAGCAAGAAATTATGCTTCAACTTTACAGGTGCCTGTTGCAATCGGAGATAAAACAAGGAAATCTCATGACGAAAAGGCAAAGGTATTGGAGGTTATTGGCAATGTAGAAGGAAAAAAATACACTTATAGTTGATGACTTTAGTATTTCGGGCGAGACATTAGTAGATTTAGCAAAGGGATTAAAGGATAGAGGGGCAAAAAGAATATATGCTTTATTATCCCATCTTATGCTAAGTGAATTAGGAGCAGAAAAAAAATAAATAAGAGTTCTATCGAATTGGTTATTAGCACAGATTCGGTCCTCAATAATTCAATAAACGACAGTAAAATGAAGATTATTTCAGTAGCTCCATTATTTGCTGAGGCCATTGTAAGAATACATAACAGGGAGTCAATTAGTTCATTATTTGATTCTGTTCCACATGCTTTAAAATCCTATTCATCTTATTGATCTATCGATATAGGAGAACAGAGGTAAAGGTACTAAAACAAGCCATCCGACAAATGGGGATTTTGTTTGCTAGCGGCTTGCCCAGGCGGTTCGGTGGGGAAATGTGAAGGAAGCTATTAAGAATGCAAGAGCAGAAAAATACGTCTCCCCCACCTCCAATTCAACCTCCTTAATCTGTTCTTGAAAACATCCAAACATCACAAACACCATGCTGCACATTTAGATAAAGAACAGCCTTCTTTTGAATATCCGGCTTATTAATCGATGCTTCCTTGTAAATTGTAGCCTAATCCTCATTTGGTCATCGGACCTTCTTGTACCCCTTCACTTGGTATACCATCTTTAATTGTTGGCCATCCGTCCTCCCAGATCACACGATCAATCATCAGCGGTCGTCTAGTAATACCGTCCCCGAGCCAAATCATCGGATGATCATAATCAATCCCATGGTACACAATCCAATCACCGCCTGCTTCGTCTGTAATAATCGAGTTATGACCAGGTCCTACAAATTTCTCACTGCCGGTCAAAATTAACGTTCCGCCTGATAAGAGCAAGTCACGTCCGTTCCGATCATAATAAGGCCCTTTTAAAGAGTCTGCCTTCCCTACCGCAACTCGATAGTCACTATTCCTTCCATCACAGCAGCCGCCTTTTGAGCCGAAGAAGATAAATTCCCCATCACGTTTGATGATATACGGTGCTTCAAACGAATTTCCTGCAATCTGAAACTTCTCACCAACATAACCCAGACCATCTTCACTTAATTCAACGCCCCAAATGCCATGCCAGCTGCCCCAAAATAAATAAGGAGTCCCATCATCATCGAGAACAAATTGAGGGTCAATTGAATTATTGACACCAATTTCTGCAGTGTCAAATAGCTTGCCTTGATTAATAAAAGGGCCTTCCGGCGAATCTGATGTCGCAACGCCAATCGCCGGATTCGGATCATCCAAATTGAGTGAGAATAGTAGAGATAATACTGACCTTATAATAGGCAATATCCGTGCCCAAATTCCCCCATCGCTCTTCAAATTCGGTTTT
>BAXO01000083.1 GCA_001310555.1 Bacillus sp. JCM 19058 | reverse complement strand
TTTTACAATGAACCTATTCAAAATATATAAATTAAACGATAGTAAGTTGTTGACAAGAAATTTAATTTGTGTTTTAATTCTACCTACCGGTAGGTAGAATTTTGCGCGGTCTCGTATGAAAGGAGTAGCTGTAAAGTGAAGAAAAAAGAGTTGACTACCAATCAATTGATTGAAGCAGCGTTGGAACTTTTTGCTGAACACGGAATAGAAAAAACGACTCTCGTAATGATTGCAAATAAAGTTGGCATCGCAAAGCCATCTATTTATTATCATTTTGAATCCAAGGAAGCGTTGATCGATCAAATATTCGAAGATACTTTTAGGAACTATCGTTTTGAGGCTTATTTTCAAATGAACGAATTAACTGAACAAAATTTTGGCGAAAAACTGTATGAAGGAGGACTGAAAATGCTTCCGGAGTACGATGAAATCCATATAAGAGTATTGAATGAATTTATCACGATTGCGTTACGCAATGAAAAATACTTAACGCAAATTAAGAAAGTTGAACAAGAATTTACCAACGGCTTTCAGGCTTTGTTGGAAAAAGGAATAGAATTGGGGTGGGTCTCACGACAGAATTTAGAAGCGAAGGCCTCTATGCTTAATATGGTTATCGATGGTATTCAGGATAAGATGCTGATGGAAATGCCATTTCAGATAGGCTATGAACTAGTATGGAAGGAAGCCATAAACAGCGTTCTCACGAGAAAATTTTAAATTCGATTCAACTGATCCATGTAGTTTTTGTCTTGGAAAATCACAAAGGGAGGGGTTTTTTGATGAACCAAAAAAAGCATGTCATGATTAGTGGAGGAGGAGTAGCAGGTCTTTGTTTAGCGTTGTTTCTAAGAAAAGCTGGCATCTCAACAGCTGTCTATGAAGGTTTTCCTTATTATAAAGACACAGGAGCAAGTGTTGAGATTGCACCGAGTGGAGTACGAGTGCTTCGTGCTCTTGGATTAGAAAAGGTTATTTCTAAAAATAGCCACGCGCAGACAAAAGTCAAGTTTTGTAATAATGAAACTAACGAAGAAATGAGCTTTACACGGCGTAACGAAGCTAATTTCGGGGAACAGGCTATTTATATTAATCGTCCCCATCTTCTAAGCGCTTTAATCGAAGCATTGCGATTTGAAGGGATTGAAGTGCAATATGGGAAGCGGTTAAAAGCGTTCCAAGAAGAAAAGAATGGGATTATCGCATATTTTGATGATCAATCCACGCTAAGGGAACAATATTAATTGGAGCCGATGGGATTCACTCTATCACAAGAAAATTGCTGTTTCCACAATATCCGCTTAAATACTCCGGGGCTTGGTCCGTAGTAGGGGTTGCTTCTTCGGAACGTTTAAATGGCGCTAAACAGTTAATACAGGATCATGCCATCGCGTACTACAATAAAAATTTAACAATTTATATTTCTAAAAGTCACCCAACGGACCAAAATAATATTTCTTGGCAAATGATTGGTTTTCAAAAAAGGAAAAAGCCAGCAAAAGACTTTGAAAATAAGGCTACGAGTGACGTTGTAAAAGATATCGTAAGCTTGGCAGAAAATTGGGATGACGCGGTTACCGAAATAATCTCTTCATCTGAACGCGTATTGCCAAAGCAGCTATACCATACTGAACCTTTACCGTCTTGGTCTTTAGGTAGGACTGCTCTTATTGGAGATGCTGTTCATACAACAAGTCCACTTACAGGGTATGGTACAAGTTTTGCTTTAGAAGATGGCATGTACCTTGCAAAAATGCTAAAAGAGCATGACTATCCAGATGCTTTTTACTACTATGAATATGATCGTAGAGAGCGGGTTGAGCTCATCAAGGAGACTGCTAAAGAATTTTTTTAATCAACCTATGGGCTTAGAGACGTCAGATGATTATGAAATTAGTTGGAATGAAGACGAAGCTTAGTAAGCACAATTATTGATTTAATGACAATAGCCCAAGGGCGTCAGGGATCAAGAAATATTTCAGAGGTACTGTTCTATGGGTAGGTTAGCTCCGACGATTTTGTTGCCGTAACTCGGAGGCATTAAACAAGCACCGCGCGGTAACAAAAGGCTCATTTCTCCGTACTTTAGGGAGAAATGAGCCGATCTAATATTCACAACTCCGAACTTTTGCTTGGAGGAGTTTTATTCAAATCCCCTCACTGTGTCTCTGATATCCTGAGAAATTAGGCTTTTCCCCACTCAGTTGAACCCCGGCGGTTAAAGAGTTTCCAAGCAACATTGTCCGTGGATTAGAGATTCTATCTCTAAGCGGCTTTGATTTACTCAATCAAGCAAGCTTAGTTTCCAATAGGTCAATTCAAGCTTGTTGTCGTCTGGATCATTAAAATAAAGGGATAAACAAATTCCTCTGTCTATTATTTCGTATTCAATATCCATGCGACTCATTTTATTCTTCGCCTCATTGAAATTGACATGGTCAACGTTAAAAGCTAAATGCATCACAGCATTTTTATTATCATCATGAAATGGATATACGTCGTTGACAGCTGGAAATAAGTTTAACTTTGTATTACCGGCTTTCAGAACCGCAGGTGCGGATCCAATTTGGTCGTGCTGTATTCGCTGAAAACCCAGACTTCTTGATACCATTTTGCTGATCGTTCATGGTCTTTCACCCTTATCGCTACATGGTCAATATAATTTACTCGCATGATGACTCCTCCTTTTTTTATTACACTACTATGATCCCGAGCATTGATATATGGTCCGAATTTTCAATAAACCATTTTGTTGCCTTTATGAGCATTTCTGTTCCACCTATGTGTTTGATAAAACGCCCTCCTATCCTCGTTTTCACAACTTGTTGACATGTCAGGGGGATTTATCCTTTACTGTACGGGTCCCAAGCTCCAAATAGCTTCGTGCTGACTACCATACATAGTAGATTTAGCAATTTCTAATTGAAGTACGGTGGCGAATATTTCCTATTCTTTAAACGGTTCATACATGACGATTTCATTTAATGGCAAACGATTCGTTGCATAGGCAGGCCTCCTTTCTATTCCTGCTGTAACGAGCATAACTGGAACAAAACGATCGGGAATACGAAGGAAATCCTTTAACTGATCAGGTTGAAAGCCTCCCATCGGACCTGTATCATACCCTTTGGCTTTAGCCGCAAGCATAAGCTGCATTGCAAATAAAGATGCATTTATAAGGGCATCGTCACGAATTTTTGCTTGCGGTCTTTCATAAACCTGATTAACATCGTTTATAATTGCTTCATATGTGGGCACAGGCATGAGTCCAGCATCTATTAAAGGTCGATAGACAACTTCTAGCATTTTATTCGCCTCTAAATCTCCGAGAATGATGAAAACAGCCGATGCATCAGCTACTTGCTGTTGATGATTAGCAATAGGCACAAGCCTGTCTTTTTGTGACTGTTCTTGGACGACAATGATGCGCCAATGTTGTAAATTCCAAGCAGAAGGTGGCCGTATGGGCCATCTCCAATATATTGTTTAAATCTTGAGCAGGGATGATGTGGTTTGCTTTATATTTTCGAACAGAACGCCTTTCTTTCACTAACGTCACGAACGGTTTAGTCATTATACGGATCTCCTCCTAAGTGTAGATTTTTTTCTTTCCCTATGTTTTACTCTTCCTTTTCCAAAATTGTTAACGCCTATAATTCCTGCAATAATGAGAATCGTTCCTATCGCATGGTAATAATAAAAGGACTCCTGTAAAAAGACAACCCCGGCTAAAATAGTAATAAGTGTAGCCAAATTATTAAAAACACTCATTTGCGCAGCTGGTAATCGAGACAATGCATAATTTGAGAGATAGGACGTACCTAACGATGATAAAATGCTTAAATATAACATGGCAAACACAAATTCCAATTCAAAAAAAAGGTCGAACAAATTGATGAATCGTGCCATTAATTAAATGATTTGCCAAGGCAGCTCCGTTAAAGGCAACAAAACCGAATAATGTGATCAAGTATGTGATGGTGAATAATGAATAGTGTTGAGTTAACTTTCTGGCAAATACTTGGTAAAATGACGTGGAAAGGGCAGATAGCAGGATGAAGCTAGCACCGAGCAAATTGGTAGGATTGGTGCTCCCACCACTCATGTACATAATATAAATGACGCCAACCACCGATAAGCTAATGGCTATTTTTTTTGAATATGGCTAGACGTTTCTTTGATAAAAACACTTGCAAAAATTAACGTGAATACGGGACCTGCGGCTTGAATTATCCCTGCTTCAGATGAAGTCGTGTGTACTAGCCCAAACACTTGAAATCCAAAAAAAGAGAGTCGGATAAAAGAGCGCTAACAATGAAATCATCAGAATGTCCTTTTTGGATACTTTTATCACTTCTTTTCTAAACAGCAATATTATGGTGGCAAAAGCTGCTGCGATGGTAAATCGGTGAGCCAAAACGTCAAGTGGTGTTGCTTCAGTTAATGTTATCTTTACAAACATAAATGACAATCCGATAATGACTGCATAAGTCGTTGCTGCAGTATACGCATTTCTGTTTTTATTAACCTTATTAGCCCCCTTCGTTGTTTTATCCGGCCGGTACCATTATCTTAATGATCGTTTTTCAATTACGCGATGATACAAAACACATCTGTACCGGTACAGATGTAGTGAAGAGGATGATTATGCTTAAATATGAATCTATCTATAAATCTCTTCAATCACAAATCCAAACTGGAAAATGGCCTGCTGGAGCTAAATTGCCATCTATTCGTAAATTATTAAAACACTATTCTTGTAGTAAAAGCACTATACTAAAAGCATTAGAAAAATTGGAAGAACAGCACATGATCTATGCCATCCCAAAAAGTGGCTATTATGTTGTGGAGCATCAAGAGTTTGAAAAACCTTCAACCACAGATACCATTGACTTTGCTACCGCCTCTCCAACTTGGCATGCATTTCCGTATAAAGACTTTCAACACTGCATGAATAAGGCGATTAATTTATATCAAGAAGACTTGTTTCGCTATGGCACGCCAAAAGGGTTACCATCATTGATAACTGAAGCTAAAAAACTGTTAGAGTCTTATCAAGTTTTTACGCAGCCCGAACAGATTTTCATCACTTCAGGTGTTCAACAATCTCTTGCATTATTAAGTATGATGGCCTTCCCAAATGGTCGTTCGACTATCTTAGTTGAACAGCCAAGCTATCATTTATATATGGATTTATTGAAAACATACGCTCTGCCTGTAGTAGGGATCCAGCGTTCATCGAAAGGGATTGACTTACATCAACTAGAACAATTATTCCATGAGTACGACATTAAATTTTTTTTACACGATGCCACGTTTCCATAATCCATTAGGGAGCTCCTATAGTAAAACAGAGAAACAGGAGATCTTACATCTCGCTCACTTATATGACGTGTACATTGTAATAGATGATTACTTGGCTGACTTTGAATACAATTCTAAGAACGACCCACTCTTTGCAGAGGGGACTCACGACCGCGTTATTTATGTAAAAAGTTTTTCAAAAATCATGTTCCCAGGATTAAGAATCGGTGTCGCAGTTATACCCTGTGCATTAATCGAAACATTCCAACAAATAAAAAAAACAACTGACATTGATAGCTCAATGATTTCTCAGGCTGCCTTAACGGTCTATTTAAAAAGTGGAATGTTTAAACATTTTAAGGAAAAAAATAAGCAATGCGTATTACGCACGGGCAAAAACTTTACAAAAGTCATTACAGACCCAACTACCTATGTACGAATCATCATCAGAGATGGTCATGCATAATCATATTGTGCTGTCTTCACGATTGAATATGAATTCACTGATGAGTCAGTTATATAAACAAAAAAATCCTCATCGATTCAATTGATAGAAATTATCTGGATCATTTTTATCGTGAGCGGATGTTAAAAATAAATGTTTCAAACGTCGATAAGACTCAGATAGATAAAGGATTTGGTAAAGTTGTGGAAGCCATAAATAATCCAAATAACTACTATTTATAAATTTGGAAGGCTCTCTAATATTTGAGAATGGAGCAGGAATACTTCGGACTAGTTAATCTTTTAGTCAGATAAAAGTTGGGGGGGAATAGTCAAGTTAAAAGTTAAAAGTTAAAACAAACAATTTGGTTGACATCATTACTCTCGACTGAACGATTGCTGTGCTTACGTGCCTTTACGGTGTCGGAGCTAGGCTATTGTAGGCACTTGCGATGACAAGCACGGCGAACACCTCCGCAACTCAGTTTCAGCCCTAACTAATTGATTGGCTAAATAACGTTATTGTTCCGTCATACGCTTCTCTTGATGCTATACCTGCAATTGATACGGGTGATCATGAGACTGACGTTTCGAATACTAAGACCAATCTAGTTAGCCCTCGGCCATATTATATAGGCAAGCAAGGAGCTGGACATTCCTGCTAAATGTTTGGAACCTAGCAAAGGTATTGGATCAGTTAGTCGCTGAAGGCTATGGGTAAGGATGATCCAATACGGGATTTTCAATTAATCAGCCCGGCACGGCGGAATAAGCGTATGTAATTATGCGGGGTTATTGCTGATATACTCGGATGCTCCGTTACAGGAGTTCCTGCAAAAATGAAGAATGCGAACATAGAAATGTCAGCTATAATCTTGATTAAAAACTGGACTGTTTTTCAACAGCCCAGTTTTTTATCTCTCTTTACAGTAGCGCTTGAAGAGGTCATGGAAAAAAATTACCTACATTATTTATACGAATATATTAGTCCGTTTATATGGATTTCTATTATTTGGTTTTTATTTCCTTTATTATCCTTTAAGATATATTTAGAATATTTAAAATTACAAGAAGGTGATAAGAAACAGGTTCGGAAATGTCAAGTTAGTTAACCTAATACATAAAGGGGTGTACTACCATGAACTCAATGACATGTACGATTGGTGATTACTTGCTTTTACGGCTAAAAGAAATGGGTGTTAAACATATTTTCGGAGTTCCTGGTGATTTTACCCTTGGATTTCTAGATCAAATCGAGGCAACGGAGCATTTAGAGTGGGTAGGTAACTGTAACGAATTAAATGCCGCGTATGCAGCGGATGGTTATGCACGTATCAATGGCATTGCAGCATTGGTAACGACGTTCGGTGTTGGAGAATTAAGTGCGATTAACGGAATTGCTGGTTCTTATGCTGAACAATTACCTGTTGTTAAAATTACTGGTTCGCCAGCAACAAATGTTGTTATATCAGGTGCTTATGTTCATCATACGCTTGGAGATGGCGATTTTACACACTTTAGCAAAATGTTCGAGGGAGTGACCGTCGCTCAAACAACTTTAACAGAAGAGAATGCTGTCGCTGAAATTGATCGCGTGCTTCAAGCGTGTTGGTTACATAAAAGGCCGGTTTACATCATACTTCCTTCAGATATATGCTCCAAAGAAATTACAGCACCAAAAAGCCCAATCCGATTATCTGAATTTAAAATCGAAATCAATCAAATGAATACATTCCTCAATCTTGCGTTAGAGAAAATCAATCAAGCGAAGTTTCCTGTCATTTTAGCGGATTACGAAATTAATCGTTATCATCTAAATGAACAGTTGAAAAATTTCGTTAATCAATCGGGGTTTCCAATTGCTTCTCTCAGCATGGGAAAAGGTGTAATTGATGAAAATCATCCTCAATTTATCGGTATTTATACTGGTTCATTAAGCGATCCGTATGTTCGAAGCCGGATTGAAGATGCGGACTGTATTTTAAGTATCGGGGTAAAGTTGACAGATACTCTGACGGGAGGTTTTACTCACCAAATAGATGAGAATAAGTTAATTGAACTCCACCCTTCTTATGCAAGCATAAATCAAGAAACCTACCATTCGGTTTCTATGAGTCGTATATTGGAACATTTAACTGAAAGAGTTATACATCGAGACAATGAAACACAAAATATTCAACCTTTCTATAAAAGGGAATCAGATGATCGTTTTATGCCGACGACTAAAGCGCTTAGCCAGAAGTTCTTTTGGAAGCAGCTTAACCGATTTTTAAATAAAGACGATGTCCTTCTAGTAGAAACAGGAACACCATACTTCGGCGCATCTGATTTGCTACTTCCTGAAAAATCAACGTTTATTGGACAACCATTATGGGGATCAATCGGTTATACATTGCCAGCTTTGCTTGGGTCGCAAATCGCTAATCCGAAACGTCGTAATATTTTAGTTATCGGTGATGGGTCATTCCAATTAACTGTCCAAGAATTATCAACGATACTAAGTAATAAATTAAAGCCAATCATTATTCTCATAAACAATGATGGGTATACTGTAGAACGTGTGATTAATGGGCCTTATGAGAAATATAATGATATTAATATGTGGAAATATACTCAATTACCCGAAGTACTTGACATGGATGGGAATAGCATAAGTATGGTTGCTAAAAATGAGCAAGAATTAGTTGACGTATTTAATCTAGCTAACGACCAAGATAAGCTTGTCTTTATTGAAGTGATCATGGATAGGCTAGACGTACCTGAATTACTCGGTTCCCTTGGAAAAATTTTAGCAAAGCAGAGCGAGATTCAATGATATTAAAAATCCGAATGGCTGTTTTTATAAGCTTCATGATGTGAATCGTTTCATCATATTCACTCACATATTTAACAAAGCAGATTTTTGCCGAACGCGCGTACTAAAATATCCCCGCTTTTTCATGAAGTCACTACTCCGGTTGAAGTCCAAGTGGTGATTATTTTATGTACCTTCCTTCAAAAAGAGAGCGTCCCATTAGGACACCCTTTTTGCGTGATATTTTAATGCTTTAGTCGAGATAGCCAAAAATCAGGCTTTGGAAGTCGTTAGTGAATCAATTCGGTCTATCACTTACAGCTCTTGCGAAGTTGGACGAATGATCATCTCGTTGATAGAAACATCCTTCGGCTGTTCAATTGCAAAACGGATGGAATGAGCGATAGATTCAGGTGGAATTGCTAGCTGATAAAGCTCTTGAATCCCTGGTTTCACATCGCTGTCGGTAATGGTATTAGGTAATTCAGTATCGACAACTCCTGGTGAGATGATCGTCGTCCGAATATTATTCCCCGGAGATTCTTCTTTTCTTAATCCTTCTGTAATAGCACGAACCGCAAATTTTGTTCCACTATACACCGAGCTTCCGGGAAATACTTCGTGGCCGGCAACGGAGGAAACATTAATGATATGCCCTTCTTTTTGCTCTCGCATGTGCGGAAGAACCGCGCTGATACCATTGAGAACTCCTTTTATATTCACATCGACCATGCGCTCCCATTGATCGGCCTTTTGATTATGCAAGAGAGATAAAGGCATTAAACCAGCATTATTGATGATAACATCAATCCGTCCATATTGGTCGAGGGCGTGTTTAGCCAGCTCCTCGATTTGCTCGCGCGATGTGACATCGACTACTTTGTAGGTCGCTGATGCTCCTTCATTTTCAAGTTTTCTTTGGAGCTTTTGCAATCGATCTTCACGACGTGCCCCTAGGACAAGATTAGCGCCATGAGAAGCAAGCTCTTGTGCTGTGGCCTCACCAATACCGCTGGAGGCACCCGTAAGAATAACGACTTTTCCTTTAATGTTAGACATGTCCCATTCCACCTTTTCTCGTATTTGATCTTTAAAATAAAGTTGGGTTTAAATATGTACTTTTGTCACAATTAATCCGTCATTCGAAACCTATTTAAGGAAAATTAAATTGGGAACTATGATTTTTGTACCAAGAAAATCTTTACTCAATATTTACTACCCCTAATAAAAGTTTATATTTTTCACCCAATTCAATCAATATCAGAAAATACCTATTTTGCTTATTGGTATATATTTACTATTTCCGTGCTCACGACTCAATATGATTTGGTTCCAACATGAAATGAACGCGATGTAGGCTATGCGAGGGTTTTCATCACTTGCTACAATCTGCGCATTTTGTGAACCAAAACCTATAAAATATATTGGAGAGATTAAACTATCTTCAAGTGAAAGAGTATAACATTAAAAAAATATAAGCTTTGAGGCACGAGTACTTTTTGGAGATGAACTCCGGAAGGCCAATCTTTTATATGGATTCCCAAAGAATGTCCTGGGGGAACCTAGGGCATCTACTTAAAATTAGGCTTTAGCCCATGAAGTCACTTTTATGTTCATTTACCCACTCTGCAAATGACTTTGCCGGTCGTCCAGTTACTTCTTCAACCGTCGATAATACGGTGTAACCAATCTCAGGCGGGTTTTTACTCATTTGAACAAAAAAAATCAACACTCTCCTCGTTGTGACCCATTTCCTGCCACTCTCTTCGCGCTTCTTCTTCAGTTAATTCTTCAAATTTAATCTCTTTTCCAATGCTTTTACTAATGATCTCCACTTGTTCAATGGTGGAAAGAGTTTCTGGACCAGTAAGTGTATAAAAGCTTCCGTGATGGCCTTTCTCAAGAAGGGTTTCAACAAAAACTGCTGCAATGTCAGCCTCATGGATAATCGCGCCTCGGGTTTCGCCTCCAAGCTTGCGGACGGCCCTCCCCTTTCGAATCGATTCCTGCCAATCATCAATGACATTGGCCATAAAGCCGACCGGCTGCACGAATGTCCACTCAAGGCGACTGTTTTTAATTGCCTGTTCCACGGGGCCATCACCGTATACCGTCAATAATGAAACTCTTTGAACCCCAGCCTTTTCAGCAATCTCAACGACTTGAGGATTGGTTTCCAACGTCGCGCCTGCTTGATCACTGGAAGTAATTAAATATAAAGCGGTAACACCTTGGAATGCTGGAATCAACGTTTCCGGGTACATAAGGTCTCCTGCTACAACCTCTACACCTTCCGGCAGATTAGCTCTTTCTGGGTTGCGCGATACCGCTCTCACTTGTACACCTTTATAAACGAGTTGAGCTACGACATGTCTTCCTACTGTACCTGTAGCACCTGTCACTAAAATGGTAGTCATGTGATATCCTCCTGTTTTGTTCGTGTTTTATTGTTAAATAAAGATGTCTTAATGCCAAATGGAAAATGCCAGCTGACTTCAACGAATAGTTCTTTTTAACATCCAACCGACACCATTCGTAAAAGTAAACTGGTTATTCGTTTTCGTTTTGAATGTCGGAATTCAATATTTCCAAATAGTGAGGATTGTACATAATACCTAGTACATTACCAAATGGATCAATGACGGAAGCCGTGATAAATCCTTCCTCACGGTGTGTGAGTGCCTCGTACACTTTTGCTCCCATGGAGAGTAGCTTTTCAAGGGTTGCTGTCACATCGTCGACGTGCCAAAAAGTGACAGTACCGCCTGGGCCAGAAGTCGCGCCATTCGGTTCGTAGCGTCGTTCGATCAGGCCAAGCTCGTGCTCGTAGTCTCCAAGGCGAAACTCAACATAAGCAAGCTTTCCATCCTCACCTGAACGCTCAAAGTACGGTTCGATGCCCAGAAGTTCAACGTACCACTTTTTTGCTGCCACCACATCATCTGCCCAGTAACTGATAGTGGCAAACCCCCGTAGTGTCAATGTTTGACTCATATTCAATCTCCTCCAGTATGATCAGTTTACAATTAGGAACGACCATCACGGGCGCTGTCCGTCAGCGAGTCTACTATTTATTCATTGGCTTTGTTGTTGTTATATCAGAAATCAAACTAGAATAATGCTTTTTCTACATGGAACATAATTGAGAGCTCATCCAAGCTCAAACTAGGAATCCCATCAAAAATAAATTTTTCGAATCTCATTCACTTTTTCAATTAAATCTTCCTTCAAGTCGTCAGGCGAAAGAATTTCAACCTTCGTCCCATAGCTTAAAATAACAGAGAGAGCATACTCTCTTGAATAAAAAATCGTTTTAACATCAACAAAATCCTCGTGTTGAGTGAATTCCTCTGGAAATTGCTCAAACACTCTCTGCTGTGCTGTTAAATCAAAACGAAGGTGGGCGTTTGTGCCTTGTTCTTGTTCCTGAACCGGACGTTTGTACTCTGCTTTTGGATGAAAAGGCTCATCCAACACTTCTATATTGTCCATCCTTGATACGCGAAAATAGCGCGTGTCTTTTCGTGAAAGGCAGTAGCCGTCCAAGTACCAAACGCCCCGCTCCCATAGAAGATTCAACGGTTCAATTTTTCTCTCTGATATTTGACCGGCGGCGTTGGTATAGGTTATAGAAATTCTTTTCGGTTGATCGACCGCTTCCATCAACGGAAAGACCATCTCTTTCTCTCTTTCGGAAGCACTTATACCGAAAATGATTTTGTCCTGACGCTCACCATTTAAGAGAGCTGGTTGTAAGCTGCCGAGTTTGTTAATCAAGGATGTGAATTTGGGCCCACTTACAGCGCTCTCCACACTCTTTAAAAGGTTGTAGATCACGGAAAAGTCATCGATAGAAAAATGCTGCTTAGTCAAGAAGAACCCGCTCATTAGCTCAAAACCACCGTCTTTTCCAGAGAAAGAAACAACAGGGATGCCGGATTGATTAATCCATTCAATATCACGATAAATGGTTCGAACTGAGACCTCGAATCTGGAAGCCAATTCCGTAGCTGTCACTCTTTTTTTCGTCATCAATTCCATCGTAATACCGAGCAAACGATCTAGTTTCATCTTTGCCTCTCCTTGTCACTAACTTTTTCGTTCCTTAGTCTTATCTGTTATGATCCATTGTATCCGACTCCTTTCATACCGGCTAATAGAAGAGTAACCCATCAAACCTGACACCTTGCATGTCAGGATTGGAAACCTTTCTTAAAAAAATTTTGGTGAAGTTAACGCTTTTGTATATAAAACGGTCGTTTAGTGTCCTTTATGTAATTCCAAACGATTATCCGAATACCTAAAAATTTTTTGAAAGTATGTCGATTTTGACATAAGAGGTTCGTCGTTTTAGTAGAGGTACAGATATCCAGTGAAATTGGTACCGGACTAAAAACAAAATCATTCAATTTTTGTACAGAAGCAAAGGAGAGTTATTATGTACTCAGTAATCTCAAAAGATGGCACAAAAATAGCCTATGACAAAGTGGGACATGGACCGGCGCTCATATTGGTAGCGGGTGCGTTCAGCTATCGGAAATTCCCGGCGCAGGTGAAGCTGGCTAATCTATTGTCTGAGCAATTCACTGTTTACAACTACGATCGTCGTGGCCGTGGTGATAGCGGCGACACACAACGGTATGCAGTGATAAGAGAGATTGAAGACCTTCAGTCAATCATTGATGAAGCTGGCGGCTCGGCATATGTGTGGGGCTTATCATCAGGGGCGGTTCTTGCCCTGAAGGCAGCAGCCGATGGGGCAAATATTACAAAATTAGCCTGCATGAACCTCCATTCGTCGTCGATGGTGCGGGTCACAAGCCACCAAAAGATTTCGTAGTACACGTTCATCAACTTATTGCAGATAATAGCCGGGCAGAGACTATTAAGTATTATATGACTAAAGGCATGGGGGCGCCTGCATTCGTTGTCAACATGATGCGTATGATGCCAGGTGTGTGGTCCAACCTCATGGCTGTTGCTCACACGCTTCCCTATGATGCCACTTTGATGGATGGATATATGGACGGAAAACCACTGCCTACCAAATTGTGGAGCACAGTGACGATGCCAACGCTGGTGCTCGAAGGCACTGAGAGCCCCGTGGGTCTGCGTAATAGCGCTCAGGCACTGGTCAATGTGCTCCCCAATGCACAACTGCGGAGCAAAAAAAGGGCTCGGTCATACTAAGAAACTCGATGCAAAAAAAATTTCAACGGAGCTTGCAGCATTTTTTTAAGGATAAGTATAGATGACCAAAGAAGGGGGCACTATGGCGCTTCAGCATTTACCGTTGCCTAGTGGGAGTAATGAACTTCGAATCAAAAAGAAAAGCGTAGCGAAATGGGCAATAGGAAAGGAAGGATTTCTATGCAATAAGCGTATACAAAAAAGAACAATACAAGTTTAATTAAGTTGCTTCTGATTGGCGGAGTAGTTTCTACACCACTGTTCTACGTAGTAACCATCGTTCAAGTGTTGACACGGACTGGGTTCGATATTAAGCGCCACGCCATTAGTACATTAACGTTAGGCGATTTAGGGTGGATTCAAAGCGCAAATTTTATCATAACCGGCTTACTTGCTGTATTGGCGGCCATTGGATGCCGTGAATTACTTCGAGGAGGTAAGGGTGGCACATGGGGTGCTTTATTCATCGGAATCTATGGGATTGGTATGATAGTAGCTGGTATATTTCGTCCCGATCCCGGACTCGGCTTTCCCCCAGGGGCATCTGCTAATATGCCGATATCATTGAGTGCCCATGCGGCATTACATTCTATAGCTTTCTTTACCGCTTTTATTTGTCTGATTGTCGCAACGATTATTTTTGCACGACGGTTTGCTGCACAGGGTGAGCATGGCTGGAGAACTAATGCCTTGCGACAGGAATCACTTCACCATTGCTTATTGTTTTAGGAATGAGTATGAGTAGTTTGATTGGGTTGATCATGGGGTGTGCTGCAATTGTTGCCTTCGGATGGGTCTCTGCTCTTGCCGCACGATTACGCGCTGAAGTCTCTAATGTTTAGTTTCACGAGCTTTAGGGTGCTATTTTTGAAACATTTACTGTCTGCTTAATCTCTGCAACCCAGCATCATCAGTGTAGCCCGATTCCTTTGCTTGTGCTGCCCTCTTGGAAGGGATTTTACTTTTAGATGCCGAAAGAATTAAGGAGAACGAAAAAAAATGATATTTTCGCTGTCGATCCAGTCGAGCTTGGTTCGTCGTATAAATAGAAGCGGAATTACCGGAAGGCTTTTACATTGGTAATTATGAAGCTTCACGATTAATAGGAGGTATCACATATGAGATTTATGATGATTGTCAAAGCTACAACAGATTCAGAGGAGGAGTCATGCCGAGCCAGGAACTTATTGATGCTATGCAAAAGTATAACGAGGAATTGGTGAAGGCGGCGTAATACTCGCAGCAGATGGCTTGCAGCCTAGCTCAAGCGGAATCCGGATTTCCTATCCGGAGCCCGGAGGAAAGCCGAAGGTTATGGATGGTCCATTTAGTGAGGCAAAAGAATTGATCGCGGGATATACGCTAATAGAAGTTAAATCGAGGGAAGAGGCTATTGAATGGGCTCTGCGCATGCCGGATCCCCACGGATTTGGCCAGGGCGAGATTGAGCTCAGACAGGTGTTCGAGGCGGAGGACTTAACGGATATTCCCGAATCGCTGGCAAAAGAAGCAACTCTTCGTCGACAAGTTGAGGAGCAAAAAAAAGGCGTGACCTTGTCGCAAACCCATCGAACCATTGATGCGATATGGCGAATGGAGTCGACAAAGATTATCGCGGGTTTAACACGTATGGTACGTGATGTGGGGCTCGCAGAGGATCTCGCACAGGATGCTTTGATCATTGCTCTGAAAAGGTGGCCGGAGACTGGAATTCCTGATAATCCTGGTGCTTGGCTAATGACGACAGCCAAGCGGCGAGCAGTCGACCTTATTCGAAGGACTAAACTTCGCGACCTAAAATACGAAGAAATGGCCCGCAGTGTAGAACTGTATACTGAGGAAGATATGGAGCATGCTTTGGACGGGGAGATCAATGACGATCTCCTTCGCCTGATTTTTATGACCTGTCACCCGGTTTTATCACAGGACTCTATGGTTGCCCTGACACTTCGCTTGTTATGCGGGCTAACCACTAGTGAAATTGCCCGCTCTTTCCTTGCGGCTGAATCAACTATTGCTCAACGGATCGTCCGGGCTAAGAGAACACTTAGAGCCGAGAAGGTTCCTTTTGAAGTTCTAAGTGGTGAAGAACTCAAAGAGCGCATGTCTGCAGTACTTGAGGTAATTTACCTTATGTTTAATGAAGGGTATTCTGCAGCCTCTGGAGAGCACTGGATTCGACCACTGCTATGTCAGGAGGCACTGAGACTCGGGCGCATTCTTGCTGAGATCGCGCCAATTGAACCAGAAGTTCACGGGCTGGTTGCCTTAATGGAGATTCAATCTTCGCGTTTGAAAACTAGGGTTAGTGCTACAGATGAACTCGTACTCCTGACGGACCAAAATCGGGCTCAGTGGGATCGCATGCTGATCGGACGCGGATTAGCGGCACTTGAGCGTAGTCAGAAGCTTGGGCGTCCGCTCGGCCCATACGCTTTGCAGGCAGCGATTGCTGCTTGTCATGCCCAAGCGCCTTCCGCAGCTGAAACGGATTGGATCCGCATCGCAGCTCTTTACGAAGCACTGTCCAGAGTAACGCCATCGCCGATCGTCGAATTAAACCGTGCGGTTGCGATATCCATGGCATTTGGACCCTCCTTCGGACTACAGATTGTCGACGAGCTGAGTGCCGAACCTTCCCTAAAAGGATACCATCTACTGCCTAGCGTTCGCGGTGATCTTCTAGTCAAGTTAGGACGGTTTGATGAAGCACGCAGAGAATTTGAGCGTGCTTCATCGATAACTCGGAATGACCGTGAGAAGGAGCTTTTACTGAACCGGGCAGCTGAATGTAAGTCCGAAGCATCGACATAATTTTTTTTCGCCGCCTTGTCGATTACAGAGCTTCCAGTTCGTTGTCATAGTAGGGAAGGGTTAAAGCAGCTCAACTGCTGACAAAGTCATCTTCCACAGGGAGGAAATCAATAATGCGATTTATGCTGATTGTCAAGGCAACCGGGTATGTGGAGGCAGGTGTAAAGTATAGCCGGGAACACACGGATGCAGTAAATGAGTATAAGAAATCATTAGCCAGGGCCGGGGTCCTTCTTGCTGCAGAAGAGCTTCAGCCTAGCTCTAGTGGAATTAGGATATCATATCCATTACATGGCGGAGAGCCTGAGGTAAAGGTTGGTCCTTTTACTGTAGGACAAGAACTGATTGCCGGATATACTCTGATCGACGTAAGTTCAGAAGATGAGGCAGCAGAATGGGCTCTACAGATGCCGGTTCCAAAAGGACTTGGGGCATTTGAAATCGAGATGCGGAAGTTAGTAGACGAAACGGACCCTATGCACAACCCTAGAACACTGGCTATGGAAGCCGAATTAGAAGACCAAATCAACATGTTGAAAAAAAATATAAACTTTTTTTACCTCTGCCGCTTTTCTTCACAGTTCATTCATCGTTTTTACCGAAAGACAAAAAAATTAAAAAAAACTAACCACTACGACTCTAAAGGAGAGTATTCAGAATGAATCAGGAAATAACCGATTTTATTGAAGCACTAAAAGAGCCATGGCAAAGGGAACTGTCTGCTAATCTGCGTGAGGTTGTCCACCAGGCTATACCGGATGTGCATGAACGTATTCAGTATAAGAAGCCCCATTTCTTGAAAAACGGAAAATACGCTGCTGTCATCTCGACATCGAAAGATGCGGTCAGCTTTACGATCTTCAATGCTGCTACATTGGAGCTTCCGGAAGGCTTGTTCAATGGTCCACCAGAAAGAAAAACGTTGAAGCTGCGTAAAGGGGATACGTTCGATACAGTGAAGCTTGTGTCATTGGTTAGCCAAGCTTCAGGCTCACATTAATCGTATTACTATTACAAAGTATTGTCGTCATTCATTTTTTTTGAAGATGAATGGGTGGCTAAATTTTGTATCTCGTGTGCTTCCCTGTAAAAAACCAGCTCAAAACTTGTCGGGTTATAAGCTGGTTTTATTCATTGAGCAAGTAAGGAAAACTAGGATAAATTTTAACTTACAAAACATTCGCTGATTCTTATTATGTTTTAAAGGCTCCACATGCTATAGATAGAATAAAGGTGTTAATCCTCAAAAATCATCAGATATAAAATGGTTCCGCAAGCGACTTGCGGAACCATTTTTCATGAGGTCTTTTATGACCGAGTTTTCCTTTATTACAAATTGTCATAACCTTAAAGAAGTACCCTCTATGCCGACAAAATAACTTGGTTCATATTCTAACACAATCGATTAACCTAGGGACCTTTGACAATGGTTTGTGCATGACAACTTTTTTTCAAAGGATGATGACATATTTTATGCAATTAAAGCGAGTAAGAGGCTTATAAACGGATGGCGATGCTCTTTTTGATGGAATCCATTTCACTCTTAGCACTGATCATGACCAATGGTTACACAGGTACAGAAAAAAGAATTTCTTGTCTAATTTTTATTAATATCCAAAAATCCAGTTCATTAAGGTTAGCCATTCAAAAACGTTTTTTGAATGGAATGCTAAAGCTTATGTTCAAAAATTAGGGAAAGTGATATGGTAAAATAAATGGGCTGATGTAGGATAGTTACAGAAACCGGCATTGAAAAGATATGAACAATCTTTCCTTTTTGTATAAAACCAAAAAAAATTGTAATAATATATATTATTGGAGGAGATCGCCATGTTAGAGTTATCAATTAAAAGTCACGACAAGCTGCAAAAAGTCGCTCATGCACTTTCATCAAAGGAACGGTTAAAAATTGTAGAGCTATTAAGTACAAAAAGTCTGAACGTAAATCAAATATCAGAGCAACTAAATATACCACTTTCAACTGCCGCTTCGCACATGAAGGTTCTCGAAAAATCTGGACTTATCATAACGGAGCTTCGCCCTGCAACAAGAGGATCTATGAAAGTATGTACAAGAAACTTTGACGGCATACATATTATGCTCAATGATTTAAAAGATAAGACGGACCCTTATGAAGCGTACGAGCTTGATATGCCTATCGGGCAATACACTGATTTTTCTGTGTCCCCTACATGTGGTATTGCTGATGAAGAAGTCAATATTATACCAGAGGATGTACCGGCGCACTTTTACAGTCCGTTACGTTCAGAAGCGCAGCTATATGGACGAGAAAAGGGTACTTTGAATATAAATTTCCACTTGTCATTCCACCTGGAGCAAAGGTAAAATCTCTTCAGTTTTCAGCAGAAATTTGTTCAGAGGCACCAAATTACGATCATAATTGGCCTTCGGATATTACTGTCTGGCTAAACGGGTTGATATAGGAACTTGGACAAGCCCAGGAGACTTTGGCGATAGGCAGGTAAGCTTAATTCAATTAGTCATGCAAAAAGAACGATGACACAATATGGGACTTTAAAAACGTGGGAAGTTAGTGAAGAAAAAGTATCCATCGACAATGTTTATCTTTCGGATGTAACCGTTCAAGATCTAAATATATTGGAGCGTGATTATATATCCTTTCGTATCGGAATAAAAGAAGATGCAATTCATAAAGGGGGAATTAATCTATTCGGGAGAAAATTAGGTGATCATCCACAAAATATTAAATTTAAAATGACCTTTTGTAACTAATAGTTACTGTTATTCATTACAGGAAATCGGGTTATAAACAATAAACACAAAAATATCCGTTGACAAAAATAAAGTAAGCGTGTACAGTTGATTTAAATTCCGGATAATCAAGAATATAACACATTTTGTGAATTGATGATTCCAGAGGTCTTTTGAAAATGCTCTTTTCTTGATGCCTATTTCTTTCTTAAGTCCCTATCTGGAATATTTTCCTTCATTTTTATTCGCAATATTCGGAATAAATGAAGTTTGTTCGGGGATTTACTGCAAAAATAATAGAAAAAAAAGAGGAGAGTTAAAATGAAGGCGGAAACAAAGACGGCTAAAAACACGACTACATATCAAAGAATTGAATACCCAAGACCTCAATTTCAACGACAATCTTGGAAGAATTTAAATGGGACATGGAAATTTGAATTTGATGATCAAAATATTGGTGAAAAGAACTTATGGTACCAACAACCATCTTTTTCAACAAATATTCAAGTTCCTTTTACTTATGAAACAAAAGCCAGTGGGATTGGAGATGAAACATTCCACCCTAATGTTTGGTATCAGAGAACATTTGACATTCCAAAGGAGGAAGCAGGAAAGCGAACGATACTAAGATTCCAAGCTTCTGATTATTTAACAAAAGTTTGGGTGAATGGTCATTATATTGGTAACCATGCCGGGGGAAATGCGGCCTTTTCATTTGATATTACTAATGCTGTAAGTCAAACAAATGAAAATGAATTGGTAGTAAAAGTAGAAGATAGTCAGAGTTGTTATCAACCAAGAGGAAAACAGCGCTGGAAAGATACGAACTTTGGTTGTTGGTATGTTCAAAATACCGGGATTTGGCAAACGGTCTGGTTAGAATTTTTAAATGAAGAAAGCATAGAACATGTAAAAATTGACCCTAAATTAGATACAAACTCTGTTGCATTCAGTTACAAGCTTAATGGATTGATTGATGACAATTGGAAGTTGGAAACGACCATTCGTTTTAAAGGCGAAAAAGTGAAACAGTTTTCGACTGTTCCAGACCGTTCAAACATCACCGTTGAGGTCGATTTACTTTCTGATATACATGCATGGAAAGTGATGTATTGGACACCGAATACCCCTAATTTATATGACGTAACATTCCAATTGTTCCTAAAAGAAGAGTTGGTAGATGAGGTGCAATCTTATTTTGGGATGAGAAAAATTTCGATAGAAAATGGAAAGGTTTTACTAAACCATACTCCAGTCTATCAAAAGCTTTTGCTCGATCAAGGGTATTGGCCAGATACTATGCTAACGCCTCCATCCGATGAAGCAATGCTAGATGATATAGAAAAAACGTTAGAAATGGGATTTAATGGTGTTCGTAAACATCAAAAAATTGAAGACGAACGGTTTCTATACTGGTGTGACAAAAAAGGACTGCTTGTTTGGTCTGAAATGCCCTCAACCTATGAATTTTCCGATGAAGCAGTTGACAATTTCACAAAAGAGTGGCTCGAGATTATGCAGCAGCATTATAATCATCCTTCGATCATTACATGGGTTCCCTTTAATGAATCGTGGGGGATTCCAAAGGTATTTAATGATAAGAAGCAGCAAGCATTTACAGAATCTATTTATTACTTGTCAAAGTCTATTGATTCAGAGCGCCCGGTCATTGTGAATGATGGATGGGAGCATACAATTTCCGATATTATTGCTCTCCATGACTACGGGGAAGCTGCCGAGTTATTTTATAAACGCTATAAAGATAAGGATAAAATTATGAATAATGAAATCCCTCATAATGGACACAAGTTTGCATTTGCAGACGGTTATGAGTACAAAGGGCAGCCTGTCATGATCACCGAATATGGTGGTATTGCCTTTAATGAGGGGACTGGATGGGGTTATGGAAATCAAGTTGATACGGAAGAAGAGTTTTTGAAAAGGTATCAAGCAGTGACAGATGCCATTAAGGCAATACCTTATGTAAGTGGTTACTGCTATACACAAACGACTGATGTTCAGCAAGAGATCAATGGTTTATTAAAGGAAGACCGAACCCCAAAAATTCAACTGGAAAAGATAAAAGCAGTTAACGACTCTGCTAGAAAATAGTGTAAAACGATATTCTGGAGGGAAGAGCGATGGCAGAAAAAAAAGCCAAATATCTTATTGATACTAGCGGATGATTTAGGATATTCAGATTTAGGTAGCTTTGGTAGCGAAATCAGTACACCTAATTTAGACAAACTAGCAACGGATGGATTGCGTTTCACGCAGTTTTACAATTCAGCTCGTTGTTGTCCAAGTCGTGCTTCACTCTTAAGTGGACTATACCCACATCAGGCCGGTGTGGGGGAGATGACAGAAGACCGTGAAACACCAGGTTACCGGGGCTATTTGAAAGATCAGTGTGTCACAATTGCAGAAGTGTTAAAAGAAGGTGGGTATCATACGTATTTATCGGGCAAATGGCATGTCGGAAAACAACGACCAACCGAGAGGGGCTTCGATGATTTTTATGGTATTCTAGGTGGTTTTACAAGCTTTTGGGATCGTAATGACTATATCCGCTTGCCGCAGGGTAGACCAGAACGAGAGTACGAAGATGGGGAATTCTACGCTACTGATGCAATTACTGATCATGCAATAGATTTTATCGAAGGTTCTCGAGTGGATGAGCGTCCATATTTCCTATACCTTTCATACAATGCACCTCATTTTCCGTTGCAAGCTCCGAAAGAGGACATCGTTAAATACGAAAAGGTATACGAAAAAGGCTGGGATAACATCCGGAAAGAACGTCTAGAACGAATGAAACGACTGCAAGTTGTTGATGAAGATACACCCTTAACACCACGATCTGAGTATTGGAACAGGGATAGGGATCTTCATGGAACGAATCCGGCATGGGATTCAC
This sequence comes from Bacillus sp. JCM 19058, assembly GCA_001310555.1. Next base: position 877 of record BAXO01000083.1, on the reverse strand, counting down.
TTGATCAGGATCGGCAAAAAGATTTGGTGAAAAGAATGGCGATTTATGCTGCATGATCGATCGGATGGATCAAAACATCGGACGAGTTTTGGATAATCTACGTGAAAATGGGGAATTAGAAAACACTTTGATTTTATTTTGTTCAGATAATGGAGCGTGTGCTGAATGGGATCCTTGGGGGTTTGATAACTGGAAAACAACGTCAAACTTTTTACATCGAAAAGAAGATTTAAATCGCATGGGCGGTCCTGATACGTATCATAGTTATGGCTCTGGATGGGCGAACGCTTGTAGCACTCCTCTTCGTTTATATAAACACTATGGACATGAAGGAGGTATAAGTACTCCTTTAATCGCGCATTGGCCTGAACATATTAAACGGAAAGGAGAAATTGATCATCGTCCGGGACATTTTATAGATTTTATGACTACATTTGTCGATATTACTGGCGTTCCATATCCTGAGTCTTATAAGGGACGTAAAATACTTCCTATGGAGGGCGAAAGTTTGATGCCAGCTTTTGTAGGGGAAAAGCCACAACAGCGTACATTGTGCTTTGAACATGAACAACATTGTGGGATACGTCAAGGAGAATGGAAACTGTCAAAAGTGAAGGAAAAGGATTGGGAACTATACAATATGAACAATGATAGGACAGAGATGCATAATTTGAAAGAAGACTACCCTGAACTCGTTGAGGATATGAAGAAAACATGGGAAGAGTGGGCTAATCGAGTAGATGTATACCCTCGTAAAATGAGGACAAAGGATACATGATAGCTAGAATGAGTCCAGTAGAGGGATTTTTCAAATAATATGAAGCAAGAAGGGGGGTGGAATGAATCATTGTTTAAAAGTGAGCTCAGCCTATAACTT
>BAXO01000082.1 GCA_001310555.1 Bacillus sp. JCM 19058 | reverse complement strand
GCAAACGCAGGCGCATGATTTAGTTTTGAGAGAATCCTCTCTCTGCAACTATATTGGCCAAGAAAGCCAATCCATAACAGTCCGGTGGCGATAGCGAAGAGGTCACACCCGTTCCCATGCCGAACACGGTCGTTAAGCTCTTCTGCGCCGATGGTAGTTGGAGGCTTCTTCCTGTGAGAGTAGGACGTTGCCGGGCACATTGTTCCACAGTAGCTCAGTGGTAGAGCAATCGGCTGTTAACCGATCGGTCGTAGGTTCGAATCCTACCTGTGGAGTTCGTATGGAGAGCTGTCCGAGTTGGCCGAAGGAGCACGATTGGAAATCGTGTAGGCGGTGTAAAGCCGTCTCGAGGGTTCGAATCCCTCGCTCTCCGCCAGAATAATTTATATAACTGGGCCCGTTGGTCAAGCGGTTAAGACACCGCCCTTTCACGGCGGTAACACGGGTTCGAATCCCGTACGGGTCACCACTAATTTTTGATAAAAATGTCGCTAATGTATTTATTGAAGTGATCAGTGAATGCTACATGCATTTGCGGGCAGTCTTGTCATACTTTTTGCAAAGCGTGCCCTAGACATCCTTTTCTACGGAGGATTAGCTCAGCTGGGAGAGCACCTGCCTTACAAGCAGGGGGTCGGCGGTTCGAACCCGTCATCCTCCACCATTGGCACGAGTAGAGATAGTCGATAAAGGTAGTTAAACAGAAAACGGCGCGGGGTGGAGCAGTCTGGTAGCTCGTCGGGCTCATAACCCGAAGGTCGATGGTTCAAATCCGTCCCCCGCAACCAAATTGTTTTTGTTGTAACGAGGCGCTCAATGGTCCGGTAGTTCAGTTGGTTAGAATGCCTGCCTGTCACGCAGGAGGTCGCGGGTTCGAGTCCCGTCCGGACCGCCATTATAAATACATAATCGGCTTGGTAGCTCAGTCGGTAGAGCAATGGACTGAAAATCCATGTGTCGGCGGTTCGATTCCGTCCCAAGCCACCATTTTGTTTTCGCCGGCCTAGCTCAATTGGTAGAGCAACTGACTTGTAATCAGTAGGTTGGGGGTTCAAGTCCTCTGGCCGGCATTTTTTTAAAAGGTTTTATCTAGTGTAGTCATTTGTTGACTAAAATGAAAAATATGTGTAAGATAGGTATTGTTTCCTTATGGAGGGGTAGCGAAGTGGCTAAACGCAGCGGACTGTAAATCCGCTCCCTTAGGGTTCGGCGGTTCGAATCCGTCCCCCTCCACCATTTAAAGTTAGGGGCATAGTTTAACGGTAGAACAGAGGTCTCCAAAACCTCCAGTGTGGGTTCGATTCCTACTGCCCCTGCCATCTAACAATTTATGGCGGTTGTGGCGAAGTGGTTAACGCACCGGATTGTGGTTCCGGCATCCGTGGGTTCGATTCCCATCAGCCGCCCTTTGAAAAGATGATTGGGCTATAGCCAAGCGGTAAGGCAACGGACTTTGACTCCGTTATGCGTTGGTTCGAATCCAGCTAGCCCAGCCAATAAGCGGAAGTAGTTCAGTGGTAGAACATCACCTTGCCAAGGTGGGGGTCGCGGGTTCGAATCCCGTCTTCCGCTTTATTTTTGTCAATGGCGGCATAGCCAAGTGGTAAGGCAAGGGTCTGCAAAACCCTTATTCCCCGGTTCAAATCCGTGCCGCCTCCATCATTACTCCTCGCCGGGGTGGTGGAATTGGCAGACACACAGGACTTAAAATCCTGCGGTAGGTAACTACCGTGCCGGTTCAAGTCCGGCCCTCGGCACCATAAGCTCAAATATGCGCCCGTAGCTCAATTGGATAGAGCGTTGACTACGGATCAAAAGGTTAGGGGTTCGACTCCTCTCGGGCGCGCCATCTTTCATATGCCGGTGTGGCGGAATTGGCAGACGCGCACGACTCAAAATCGTGTTCCTTCGGGAGTGTCGGTTCGACCCCGACCACCGGTATTATCTAGTGGATTTACGTACATTTCAAAATGTTAAATGATGCTCGCAACTGGTGATACACCAACGGTTGTGGGTGTTTTTTAATTTTAGGGTTTTGGATAGGAAACGATAGATTTTTTTAGGTTCTATACTAAATGTTGGGGTTACCATACAATTTGCCCATAAAAACACACGCAAACATCCAATTCTTTTATATGCTTGAATAATTAAAAATTAACGTAACAACCGAAGTGCTCAGATGACATCGTTCAAGTAGAGGAGTAGTGACAATAGTTTATCACATACAGGATGGAATCTAAGTTATCACTTGAAATTCATACCGAATTACAGAAGGAAGGTCATTTATGGAAAACAGAAAAAATATAAATAGGTATTATTAACAGAAGATTATGCGAAATGAAGATGCAGAAATCATTGAGCACGTGCCATGAGAAATATTCGTTTGTTAGTTTCCCGTAAAATGGATTACTAAAAGGGGATGGTTTGTTGGTAATTCATGCCCACCATGCGAAGGTAGAAGCCTTATTTAAAATATTTATGCTCTAATCGGCAAAGTTGAAAATGGGGGTGTTAGGTTGGATGTAGACTTAGAAACTTTAAATGAAACGATATTGGACGAGGCAAATGAAATTCTTTACACATTAGGATTGTACGATGCATTAAAAAAGTTGGGTAATCCACAAGTTAGTGGGAGTTATTTTTTTAAAAATGATGACGTGGAGAGATTTAGATATTTACCTTGAATCGGATACAATGTCTAATGAAGATTTTTTTTGAATTAGGTAAAGATATTTCTATCAGATTAACCCCGTCAAAAATGAGTTTTAGGAATGAATTAATTGGGAAAACTCATCATTTACCAAATGGACTATACTGGGGAGTTCATACTTATCTTTTTGGACATCAATGGAAAATTGATATTTGGGCAATAGGTTCAGAAGAAATTAAACAAAAGCAAAAAAAGATTAAAAGAATTAAAAATGCAAATTGATGATATGAAAAGAAAGTCAATATTAGAAATAAAAAGCCATTTGCATAGTCATCCTAAGTATCGTAAAGTATTTTTCAGTGTAGATGTTTATGAGGCTGTTATAAACCATAAAATTGAATCATTAAATCAATTTAAAGAATGGATTTATAAAAAGAACGGAATAACACTATAACAATTATGGTATAAGAGCCGCTAACCTAACGGCTCTCTCTATAAATAGCAAACTTTGAGTAGTCTTGTAAAACTTCGTTATATTATAAAGCTTGGAAACGATGAGAAAAACTTTAGAGTCTGAGAAATAAGTCGTGTCCAAAAGCATCGTGATGGATTTATCGAAAGCGAACAACGATGCGCTGGAAAGTATAGCTTCCGTTATAAAGTGAAGGACGTATAGAAGCAAGAGCTTTGAAAATTTTTGCGGAAATTAGGGGCCAAACAACGTCGTGGGAGTGTGCCAAACTTTACACGAACAAAAAAAGTCCCGCTGTAATTGGCGGGGATTCCTTACAATATATCTTTAAGTAGTTTTTTTGCTTTTTCTATCTTTCCAGCTTTCATCTCAATTGCGACTGCTATAAATAAATAGATGTCGTCAATTTCGACAAAATTTTCCTTCACATAAGCCTCATCTAGTAACTCAAAACTAGGCTTTTCGACTGGGTTATTTTTAGGTCTACTGAGAACATACATTTTGCCATCCGGGAGCTTTTCTTTCAATTCAAAGTCAATTTCCATTGCCCATTTTTCATATTTATCAGGCTCTCCAAGATGATGGAGTGTGAGTGTTTCTTTGTTTACATAATGCTTAAAGTCTTTATTTTTTGGCGTGCTAATAGTCTTAGTCCTCCCCCTTAGTGTTGGTCACTACCCTATTTTCTATATCTATTAATAAGTATAACCTACTAGGTAACTTTATTTAAGACATTTTACATGTTTAATAATTCTTTTTGCATAGTTTTATTCGCATACCGAGTGTTATAAAGAAACAGAGTGATGAATGGACTATAATTTAATCAGATATTTTAATTAAAAAATGGCTATGTTACTCAGTTTTCCCACACAGGATGTGAACGCGGAGGAAAGTATAGGCTGTACCCAGCATTCTTACTATCACATGCAAAATGTTCGCCGAAAGATCTAAGGTGACAACTTTTTCTATTAAACTAACATGGTCCACGTCATAAGACTTCTGTATGGCTAGTGTTAGAGGAATCGATTGATTTGGTCAGATTTTCATCAATTATAAAATACTTAAGCTTCATAACATAAGAGTAAGGAGGTACACGCATGAATGAATGTTTAATATGTGAGCGAATCGAATTGATTAAGAAAGGGAGGAACAAATATTTTGTAACCGAGCTTGAAACAGGGTATGTGGTAATAGGAGATCATCAATATTTCGAAGGCTATACGCTTTTTCTTAGTAATGTACATAAACACGAATTACACGAATTAAACCGCGGTGACAAAGAAAAATTTTTAGTTGAAATGAGTAAAGTATCGGAAGCTGTCTATCATGCTTTTAAGCCAGACAAACTAAACTACGAGTTGCTCGGTAACGGTGATGCTCATATGCACTGGCACATTTTTCCTAGAAGGTTAAGTGAGCCGAATCCGGAATGGCCGGTTTGGTGGACGTCTAAAGAAACGATGTACGCGGATCGGGTGAAACCGAGTAACCGCGAATTAGAAGCGTTAAAAAGCACTTTGTTATTCGAGTTAAAAAAAATTAATGTAACTTTTCTAGGAAAGACGAATGAGAATTTAGAAAAATCGATTTTAAAAAACAGCCTCCCGATTGCGAGAGGCTTAGAGCTACCGGTTCGCTAATTTGGCAGCCTGCATTTTGGAAATAAAAAAGACAGACACGAACATAAGCGTTACGGCAATGAGTAATGAAATCACATTTCCTGTAATTCCGGCGATGATATAAGCGACTAGTGCGCTCGCGGCATTTAATAAAGAGTAGGGTAATTGTGTTTTTACATGATCAATATGGTCACACCCTGCGCCAGTTGACGATAAAACAGTTGTATCTGAAATTGGTGAGCAGTGATCGCCAAACATTCCACCTGATAAGACCGCGCCAATACAAACTATCATGTGCGCATCCAGGCCTAGCGCCATCGGAATAGCTAATGGAAGCATAATCGCGTAAGTTCCCCAAGAGCTTCCTGTTGCAAACGACATTATGGCTCCCGCAATAAATAGGATTGCCGGCACTATAAAGCCAGGAACATTTCCCTCCATGATCTCAACGATGTAAGCTGCTGTTCCCAAATCGCTTAAAACGGTACCCAATCCCCACGCCAATACTAAGATGACGGCGACATACATCATTTTTTTGCATACCTGACAAATAAATTTCAAACGTTTCCGTCATCGTTTTTACTTTGTAAACAATCATGAGGAGGACAAGGATAACACTTGCGAATAAGTATGCAGTGCTTAACGAAATTCTGAAATCTCCGCCGGCTACTGGCTCGAACGGGAAACCGAACGTGACTAATAGACCGAATAAGGTAACAAATAGTACAAGCAATGGCAACCAGATTAGTAGAGGGTTACTGTTTGAAGTTAAATCTTCAACTTGTTCAGTCTTTCTTAACGGTTTAGAGTCTTTCCAGTACAATGCCCCTGTTTCGCGGACCCTTTTTTCCGCTTTTGCCATCGCGCCAAATTCCAATTTCGTGAACGCAACGAGCGGTACCATTAGGATAACTAAAAAAAGAATAAAATTGAAACGGAATGGCTTGGACAAATACGGTAAACTCAGATTCAGTCACCTGTAAGTTGTCAAATTCTTGCTTAATTAACCCCATGATATAAACTCCCCAGCCAATAAACGGGATCAATACCGCGACAGGAGAAGCAGTAGAATCAATGATCCAAGCCAATTTCTCACGGGAAACCTTCACTTTGTCATAAATTTTTTTCGAAAACGGGTCCAACAATAAGTGGAGTACCTAAATCGGAAAAGAAAACGATTATTCCGCCAAACCAAGCTGCTAGCTGCGCCTTCGCTCTAGTGTTAATATATTTTATCGTACTCTTTGCGAAAGCTGCCGCTCCTCCCGATTTTTCCATAAGGGCGACAAATCCACCGATGAACACTAGTAAAACCAATACTGCTGCATTGTAACTATCGGTTAGCTGTGTGAACAAATAGTTTCCGATTGTATCCATTGTCGCTTGGAGTGGTCGACCCTGTGATAGGATCAATACGCCTGTAAACAGGCCGGTAAATAAAGAGATAATGACATTTTTTGTGACCAACGCCATAATAATAGCGATGAGCGGGGGAAGTAGCGACAATAATCCTATATGTTCCATCCATATTTTCCTTTCTACTTTTAATAACGACACGAATAATTATAAAATATAATAATTAAATATACAACACCGTTTTTAATACAACCATCCTTAGCTGTATTCGTTTCTTGTAAAAAGGAAAAACGACTTTGTCGAATTTATTATTCTACTCACTATGATGAAAGGTTTATAATAGTAGTAAGCTTTTCTGTTATTAATATATTAAAGGAGTCGAGAACATGAAGGAAAGTCATACTGAGGAGAAGCAGCTGGATGTTGCTCTTTATTTGAAAAGAATTGGCTATACTGGTCCGACCGATGTAAGCGTAGCCACATTAACTCAACTTCAGGAGCGCCATCTTCATGCAGTGCCTTATGAGAATTTCGATATTTTAAAGGGGATCCCTCTATCATTGGAAATTCCCGACCTCTTTAAGAAAATCGTAGACCAGCATCGCGGCGGATACTGTTTTGAACTGAATGCCTGTTTAGCTGGCTCTTGCGGGAGCTCGGATTTACCGTGACTGATTTGTTTTCCAGGTTTTGGAGAGATGAGCCGAACCCTCCACCGAAAAGGCGCCATCATGTGTTGCAGGTACAGGTAGAGAGCGAGCTTTACTTATGCGATGTGGGCGTGGGAGGAATTGTCCCGCGCAGGCCGATAAAGATGGTTGAGAATTTGGTGCAGCAGCAGGGCGATGAATATTATAGGCTGGAAAAGGATCCTTATTATGGTTGGATGTTGTGTGAAAGAAAAAAATAAGCAATGGAGCCGCATATACTCCTTCACCGAAGAACCGCAATTGCCGAAGGATTTTATTATGGCCACATATTGGTGTGAACACGCGCCAGAATCAATATTTGTAAAGGAAGCCATGGCTGCTATCCGGACAGCAAGTGGCCGTAATTCGATTGCAGGCAAAGAGTTTCGCATTTTCACAGAAGAAGGCGTTCAAGTATTTATTCCACAGACGGATAAGGAGCATGCAGATGCGCTACGCACCTATTTTGGTATAGAGTTGCCGTAATCACACCTGCCATTTATAATAAACTTCCTTAACGCCAGGACTAGATGCTTTTTTTCAAGCAGATGAGTCGAGTTCCCGCTTTGGACTATTCTCAATCGCAGGTGGTTAATGGCAATAATGCATGCCCCGTACGTGATGGGGAGGAAGTACAGGACATAGAATGTGACGGGCAGCTTGGTGCAGTTGGGCAATGGAAGTGGTTTATCCTAATCCGTCGAAAGAAGCGTCTCTCCCGTCGGATCCCCCGGCTCTCCCGCCGAAAAAAAGAGTCTCTCCTGTCGAATTAACTCTCTATCCAAAAGAGGAGCGCGATAGCTGTCGCGCTCCTGCTTCCTGATCGAAATTTGTTCTTCATTCATCGCAAAATCAAATGGTTTATCGGTCAGCCTGTCGACCAAATTTCGATTTACCGAAATAGTCGCGAGGCTGAAAGCCCAAAGCGTTGGATTTCGCGTGTGTGACATTACTTGATTTTATTTAAGTGGAGTAGGTATTCTCCGCGATTCAATGGATTTAATTGTGTTCGACTGTTCTTAGGGAAATCAGCTTTTACTTTTACGTAGTCGTTAGGCTTAAACGAAATCATTCCTTCTCCGCTCGTTAGCGAATAGAGCTCGGACTTTAGCGTGTCGGAAGTGCGTACTGGGATCGTCCCATTTAGGTGAACGTTTTTATTTTGATATTGTGGCTCGTGAAAAGTTCCTTCTAGAGCAGACAACTGGGATAAGACCTTGCTTAAACCGAATTCGGGAAGGATCAACTGAAATTTGTTTACCGGTTCATAAACATTCGTTTCCGCCTTCTGCAAGGCATTCATTAATACGAGTGGGACTAAGCTGCGAAAATCGTTCGCAGTTGATTGGACACTATCGTATCCTGTATGTGTCAAAGTCACTGTAATGTCAGTTACGGTCCACCCGTACAACCCTTCCTGCAAGACCTTCTTTACCGTTTCCTTAATGGCTTTCTGAAAGGATAAAAGAAGGGAGCCCAGCTCGACTTCTAACCGATATTGCAATCCTGAGCCATCAAGACCTGGTTCGATTCGAAATCCGACTGTTGCGAAGAAGGGGTTATTTGATGCACCCATATATTCAACAGCTGTTCCGATGGAACTCGGTTTTTCAATACAAATTATTTTTGGTGCTGAAAACGTCGCTTCGATTCCATATTGATGTTTAATGGACTCGGCAAGAACTTCTTGCTGTATTTTGCCGAATAGGTGAATTGTATTTTCCTTTGTGTTCGCGTCCTGAACAAATTTCAGGAAAGGATCTTCCATTGTAAGGTTAAGTAAAGCGTTATGGAGTATTTGTTCCTCCTTTTGATGCTTAGCCGAAACCTTTACTAGAATCGGTGGCTTATGAAATTGAAGAACTCTCAATTTGTCGGATGCAGCACCGATAATGTCACCTACCTTTAAATCTCCTCCGGTTATAATGGCAATATCCCCGCAGGCAATATCGTTTACAGAAATCTGATTTCCATCCTGCAAGGATTGCAGCTGCTTCACTTTGGTAGAAGCAGTTCGTCCGTCCTGCGATATAACCGCTATCTCATCTCGGACTCGAATCGTTCCTTCAAACAGACGAATAAACGTCTTTCGTTCCCCAGTCGTTGTTTTCATAACTTTGAATACGATTCCGGAAAGCGGCTTTGCCATTAGATTCGATTGAATATTTACAGGAAAGAATGACCTAAGCGCTCAAGCAGCTGGCTAACTCCAATCCCTTTGGCAGCCGAGCCGGCAAAAAGCGGGAACACGTTACCTATTTTTGTTTGCTGATGTAATTCGTCCTCAAGCCGTTCTCTTCGTATCGCTATATCATTAGCATAGTCATGAAAGAGAGCGTCATTTTTTTAAGGCCAGCGTCTCAACCCATCCTATTTCGGTAGGATTAGCCTGAGTAATGCGAACGGATGCACGGCCTTCGTTTATGACTTCGTTCATGTCACAAATATGCTCATCCAACAGCCTTTGAATCATCGCACGTGTTTTTTTTGTAGTTCGCACCGAGACGGTCAATTTTATTCATAAATAAAACGGTAGGGATACATTGTTCTTTTAACGTTTGCATCAATACTCTAGTTTGCGCTTGTACACCTTCGACGGCAGAAATGACAAGAATCGCGCCATCCAAAATGCTTAAGGAATGCTCGACCTCAGAAATAAAATCAGCATGGCCTGGCGTATCAATCAAATTGACTTTCAAATCGTTAATTGTGAAAGAGACCGCAGCCGATTTTACTGTAATGCCTCGTCTTTGCTCAATTTCCAATGAATCTGTTTTTGTCGTACCTTGATCGACAGAGCGGCTTCTTCAATAATGCCGGACTTAAAGAGAATGTGCTCTGTTAATGTTGTTTTACCAGCATCAACATGGGCCAACACTCCAATGTTGAGTACTTTCATATAAAATTACCCTCTTTATCGTCATCGTTTTTTGTCCTTTCTTTTCGTTATTGATATTTAATTGCCGCATATAAAAACGCCTCCTTTTTTTAGTGCCCTTATTTTACCATACTTGTAGATCAATTTCAGAAAATTAATCAAGCAGTAAAAAAAGTGTGTCAGAATTGGCTAAGCCTGTTTTGACACACTTTTTATATAGACTCTTATATATGCTTGAAACAATTGTTGACGGCACAAAAAAAACTGAATGTTGCAGAAAAATAAACCTGAAATGTACCGTGTCTGCTACGAACCGACGAGTAACGCCACTTGTACCGATTCGAAGAGTGAATCCAGTGTGAGCGAGCCGTTCCGATAGAGAAAAAAACGGAAGGGAGCTTGCTCGTAAAAGGAAACGCTCCTCTTATTCACCGCAGTGAAGGCTTAGCGTTTTTTCGTTCGGTTATACCAGACTTTAGTGTAATCGACCCACCCTAATGCATTAAGAGATATATTTTCCAATCCCTCTTTATAGATCGCAAATTGCTGGAGTCGATATAAAAATATAATGCTGTCGCTCGATATTAATTCATTTTCCACTTGCTGAAAAGCATACAGCCGTTTATTTCTGTCCATCTGACGAAGAAATGATTGGATCATTTGTTTCGTTTGCACGTTTAAATGTAGGGAAATCAAGCTTTGATCCCCTAAAAAAAGAGGTTAAGTAAGTGAGCAGCGGATCCTCATCTGACAGCTGCTCTCCTAAAAGGAAGTCTGCCTCCTTGCCAAGTGAACTGCTGTGGAGCTTATCGTAGTCGAAAAAAAATGAAGCTGACCGAAATTCCCGCTTGGCCTAGCTGTTTTCTGATCCAACGGGCATCATTTTCGTTACCGGCCCCGTGATAACTGAATAGCTTTAACGTTTCTCCTCGGTAGGAGCTTTTTCTTAACCATTCGGACACAGCAGGAGTACTCGTTTGCTCTCTTTCGACCTCATGCTCCAGGAGCAGTCGTGAGGCTGGAGCAAAGCGATTTCCCTTTAATTCTTTAATTAATTTCTTTGCCGGCAACAGAGTAGCAATCGCTTTTCTGAGCCACTGATCCACGGCAAGAATACCGTTGTTTAGGTTTAAAGCAAGAATTTTCGCTCCTCGATCGATCAGACGCTCCTGCTTATATTGTTGGAGGTTATGAATCAAGTAAGGATAAGGATAAAAATTTGCTTGCTCCTCTCCAAGAGAAGGCTCAATATTCTGGCTATCGTAGAGCTGGGGCAAGAAATAAAGGCTCACCTCATCTAATAAAGGACGATACCCATAGTAATTTGGAAACGCTTCTAGCGTAAGTTTATTACTGTTATTAAGCTTTATTCGAAAAGGGCCCGTTCCAATCGGAAGCTTGGAGAACGATTCAGCCATCCTGCTTTCTTCAGGAACGATGCTTCCACCTAAAGAGGCGGCAATTGCGAGAAAGCTCGGACAAGGAGCAGAGCAATCAATCATTACAACCCTTTCATCGGCAGGAGTTGCGGCTTCAAGCATAGTAAACAGTGAGTGAAAGGGAGATGTCTGTGCTCGGTGCCGCAAAAGGCTATAACAGACGTCCGCTGCTGTCATCTCCTTGCCGTTGTGGAATTGAACTCCTTTTCTCAAATGAAAAACCCACTGAGTAAAGGTGTCATTGTGTGACCAGGAGTGAGCCAGTTGAGGAACATGCTTCTCAAGCTGCTCATCGTAAGTAACGAGCGTATCAAAAATATGGCGCATAATATGATTTTCTGTGCGACGATAAATGCGAAGTGGATCGAGAACGGGCAAGGAACGATAGGAAGGGAAGCGAATGGTATCCTTTCCGTTCGGATCAACTAACGGTGCTGATGCGTCAGAGGAAAAGAAGAACCAACGAATCAGCTCTTTATGAAGCTGTTCATCAAGGTCGTATTTTCGAGTGAATTGAATCGCCTTGTCAATGGTTGAATCTCCTGCAGCTATAGCTTTTGCCTGCTGAATAACGAGATCATCCCGGTCGGCAAGAAGAGAGATCTCAGAGCGATTTCCTCTGCCCCTGCCCGCCTTCCATTCAATCCAGCCAGCCTGATGAAGCTTGCGAATGATTATTTTTGCGTTCCGCTCCGTGCAGCTAAGAAGCTTTGCAATAGCGGCAACGGTAATATTTAGAGGAACTCTGTATGGCAGGTTCTTAACTAATGCAGAGTAATGCTCGAGCAATTTCATCGATTAGCCTTCTTCCTTTATATAAAAAATAGCTTGATGCGGAAAGCGTGTCTCGGCAAGCTGGATGAACCTGAATAATTGCATCATGAAAAACGAAAAGAGTCCCCGAGTAAGGTAACTGGCCCAATCCGAATACGTGCATTCTGAAAAACGGAAAGAATCTCCGAGTAAGGTAGTTGGTTCAACTCAAGGTGATGCATCTTGAAATAATAAGGTTTCCCTTTCGTACCAAGACTTCTCAGAAAAGGGGAAAAGTATATTCTATAAGTCTACACTTTTTTTTCCTCTTTATAAAAGCTAAAATGGAGGGAGAGGAGGAGAGTACAATCGAGCTAACCATTGCTACATGGAATAAACAGAAAATGGATTGGATCGCTCAAGCATTAAAGGAGCTGCCAATTGATGTTCAACGATTACCGCAAGAATTTGCAGATATTGAAGAAACAGAGAACACGTTTGCCGGTAATGCAAAATTAAAAGTAACCGCATTAAAAGAAAGCTATCCGCAATCGATCCTTCTTGGGGAAGATTCTGGACTGACCATACATGGGTTAAACGGGTTTCCCGGGGTGAAAACAGCACGTTTTGCAGCCGGAGACGATCAACTGCGAGCAAGGTTATTGCTGCAAAAGCTCTCTGGCTTGCCAATGAGTCGGCGACAGGCTTCTTTTAACAGTGCGATTGCAATTTCTTTTCCTGATGGGGAGGAGACGATTTGTGAAGGGGTACTGAATGGCTGGATCACCGATCAGGAAAATGTAGAGACGAGAGCAGGCTATGGAAGTATTTTCATTCTCAGTAACGGTCTCTCACTTGCAGAGTACCAGCAAATTCAGCCCCTTGATCATCGCAGCCAGGCGATGTTTCAGGCGAAGCATGTGATTAAGGAATGGCTGAATGGAAGGGAGTAAGCAGGTGACAGCCAAAAAGCGTGTCGTAGGTATCGCTTTGATTACAGCCGCAGCCGTTCTCGGAGACTCAATGCTTTTTATCGCTTTGCCCCTTTATTGGCAGGAGTTCGGCTTAACAGCCATTTGGCAAATTGGGCTTCTGCTTTCAATCAATCGCTTTATTCGTTTGCCTGTGAATCCGTTAGTCGGCCTGTTTTATCAGCGTTATTCGATAAGGCTGGAGTGATGATTGCGAGTATACTAGCCGTTTTGACAACGATATCCTATGGAATTGCAGGGGAGTTTTGGCTACTTGTCATTATGCGTATATTATGGGGAGTTGCCTGGTCCTTTCTAAGGTTGGGAGGATATTTAACGGTTGGTGAGGTTTCGTCTTCGCAAAATCGAGGCCATTTAGTCGGTCTTTACAACGGGCTATGGGGAATCGGAGGCTTACTGGGCATGCTCGGGGGAGGCATTTTTGCCGATCAATTTTCGGTTCTTGTTGTGACTTTGCTTTTCGGACTAATTGGACTGCTTTCTATGCTGTTTATTCCGATGGTCGTACCGAAGGTGAAGGGAGCAACAAAGAGTGAGGATGCGGGGAGCAAGTCGGTTTTACAGCATTGGTTATCTCCTTACATTCAGCTTGTTCTAGTGACAGGCTTAATGCTAGGGTTTGTTGTCTTTGGTGTGTTTGCTTCAACGCTTAGTCCGTTAATCGAACGAAGCTACTTGAGCGATTGGTCAATCGGACAGTTTGCGATCGGAGCTGCAACAATCGCAGGGGTTATTCAAGCGGTTCGCTGGGGCTGGGACCCGTTTCTCGCACCTGTTATCGGAAAATTGCTTCGCAATCAAGCGATGATGTCAAGGGTGCTTCTCATCCCGCTGTTTTTTTTGCAGCAGTCTTTTCCTACTCTTTGCTATACAACCGTCGATTGTGTATCTCATCATTTTTCTTTTCGTCTTTCAGTTGCTATCAACTGTTTTTGTCACAACTACTGATACATTAGCGCTCACGGCAGCGGCTCAATCTGATCGAGTAAAGGTAATTACAGCGCATACGATCGCTGTTGATGTCGGAGCTGCCTTTGGTCCTATAACAGCATTCTTACTGCTGGAGTTTTATAGTTTGTCGAGTATTTATTATATCGTCTGCTGCTTGCTTTTCGCGCTTGGTATCGTCTGGCTAATCGCTAACAAAAAAACAAAAGGCTAGGAATCAGCAGTTAGTATGATTAGCTAACTTAATCAACTTTTAGGCTAGCTGGGTGAGCAGCTAGCCTTACTCTGCATTGAGATAGAGTCATGGTACATAACGTTGTTGCTCGAATTAGGGGCGGCTAGCTCAAGGTGACATTAATATTTAGTCACCGTTTTTAGAGCTCATCCTCTAAGTGGAGCATAGGCGGGATGTGAAGGGGAGCTTCTAATGTTCTATTTACTTATTTCTTTCTCAATTTTCCATATTCGTACAACACCTATTTATTTTAAAATGCCTCGAATGACAGGAGTCAATGCTTCTGCCATTGACATAAAGCCTAAATCAGTGGCATGGGAGCCATCAACCGTTTTTTCATGCCAATTTTCACCGAGTAAGTCAGTTCCATCATAAAAATAAAGATGGCTGTCTCCATCTGTTTGCAGCTGCTGGATAAGCTGTTTTTGAAAGGTTAAGCGCTCGCTCCGGTCCTGTTGTAGAGTGGAGTTCACCCTTTCATGTGCGTACGGGTATTTTGAAATGACTAAAATAGGGACTGTCGGGTGAGTTTCTCGGTATATTTGGATAAACCTAGGCAATGTTTCTTTGTATAATGCGGTGCTTACACAGTTAGGCTCGTAATCTAATACAAGGCAGGCAGGCTCTTCGATTTCCCGGATTAGCCTTGCCATTTCAGCTTCTCCTTTACCATTTCCAGAAAAACCTAGATTAATAAACTCCTGATTAAAGCGGCGACTTAAAATATTCGTATAAGCATTCCTGGGCGAGAAGCACATCCGCCTTGGAGAATGGATGTCCCATAAAAAAATGAGCTTTTTATGGCAATCATAATCTGGAGGTCGTTGTATGACTGCATTCGCATTAAGTCCAATTTGTACTTTCTCCACACCTTGATAAAGAGGGAAATGCAGTGTCACAAGAATAGAATCATCCTCTTGTCTTTCAAAAAGATTCGCTTCATACTGCTCCTGACTATGGTTATAACTTGTCACACCGCAAAAACGTTGGTTCCCAGGATCACCAATATAGCAATCAAAACCACATTCCCCAGTAGCTGGCATATGGTACATATTTGCTTTTCCTTGTAGCTTTA
This sequence comes from Bacillus sp. JCM 19058, assembly GCA_001310555.1. The sequence goes on along the minus strand of BAXO01000082.1, from coordinate 8,093 downwards.
CTTTTACTCTCAATGTCGTTGCATTAGTTCGAAAACGAATTTGTCCCCCAGCTGTACAGTTAGCCAAAATATCTACAGCCTCCGTTATTTCGTATTTTGGTTGTTTTGGCAAGCGCCGGTATGTTTGTTCCTCTTGAAACCAAGCAAAACCACTAATCTGAAAAGTTGTTTGCATTGGGCTAAACCATTGCAGTTCACCTCCGACCGTTGATTCGGCTTTCATATGTTTGTCTAACTTTCCGACGTGAATGGTTTGACGCTCTTCGGCCATTTTGTCTCCCTCTTTTCTATGAAGCTTTTATTCAGCGCTTACTATATTCTTTATTCATTGTAAAACTCCTACCATTAAAAAGAGATTCTCTATATTGTTAAGAGTAGTAATCTATGAATACTTAATTATAGGTGAGTGAGAGATACCGCTTGAATGAAGACGGCCAAGGTATTATCAATAAGCATATTGACGAGCAGTCGATAATTGAGAGAGGAGATTAGGAGTAGAGGAAAGAAGGAGACAGACTGTTTATTTATCAGCTTTTCTAGAGGAACCTTCATGACGAATAGTCATTTTATTTATTTGTCCGACAGTAAAATGCAAGAATAAATGCAACAGAGCTCAGAACTCCAATATATGTAATTATGGGACCGTTCTCATTTCATGTTCATACCGCTCACAAACACGATATGTTAAGTTTGAAGGGGTAGAAAGAGCAACTATATTTGGGTATTCCTTTACTGAATTTGAAGTATTTAGTAGTAACAATAAGATTGGCAATAAATCTGCATTAACAAATCGAATGATACAAATCAACGACGAAAACCTAGATAAGGACGACTATACAGAAATGAAGCTTTCCAAGCGACAGAAAAAAACGCTGAACAAAATGGATGTGACGTAAGCAGAGCTTGATCAACAATTAGCTGAGCTAAATTCAGCACGCGAAGGATTGAAATAAAGCTTTCATCACCTCTCAGAGAGATCAGTTGTTATTTCCGAAGAAAGCTTATCAGACGCTAAGAGTCATTAGTAATTTTGCAATCATTTTCTGACTGAAAATGATTGCTTTTTTAATGCAGCCGTACATGCCCGGTATCAGTGAGACGACGGTGGTTCATTTCGAAGAACGTTTGTGAGTCCTTGATGATCGCACAATTGTGATTTGAAAATTGAATATATAAAAAATTATAAAAAGAGTTGCAATTGTAAAAAAATTTCTGTTAAAGTGATAAATAAAAAAAGAAACCGATTACTTAAGTAAAAGGTAGACCATATATTGACAGATAATTCTCTGAAAGGGCTAGAGTTAGTGAACAAGAACTCGTTTACGCAAGAATATAATCGAAAACAGCTTCATGATTGACCTTATGATCATTGCCATTCCTAAAAAGGAGGGGGGAGTAAATAATACACTGGCTTTTTGTTCAGCGGTTTTTTTCGTAAAAGGAAAAATACTTCTGTTCATTTTTTTAATCAAAAAAAGAAACCGATTACTATAGCGCGAGGGAATGAATATCGTACAAACTCGTGCGGAACTAGAGGAAAGCTAAGCCGATCCTACTCCTGCGCTTTAGCTTAATCGGAAGGTTGTTGATGACTCCTTGGTGTAGACGGGAAAATGGGACCAAGCTTAGCAAAACTAACGGTGAATGAGCGCTAAACGAATGGATAATTTAAGAATAAAAAAGAAGGGATCTGACAATGCATAAAATCGTATCCTTAGTCAGAAACGAAAACTTACAACGTATTTTTACGAAAGAAGATTTAAAAAGGCTAGAAGCGATGAATGTCGTAATGAAAACTGGCAAAGGAGCGCTTTCAGCAGATGAGATGGTGGAACTACTGGCTGATGCAACAATAGCAATTACTTCATGGGGAGCTGCCAAGCTAGAAGGTGAAATACTAAAGCACGCGCCTAATTTAAAGCTTGTCCTCCATGGTGCTGGAAGCGTGAAGGGAGTCGTCACTCGACAATTTTGGGAGAAGGGTATTCGTCTTTCTAGCGCAGCAGACCCGTTATCTAAAGGAGTCGGAGAAACAGCATTAGGTTTAACGATTACATCACTAAAAAATATGTGGCAGCTGAGTGAGAATACGAGATTAGGTCAATGGAGTGAAGGTAAAAATCAAGTTAGAGAATTATTTGGTATAACGGTAGGGGTCGTCGGAGCCGGGAGAGCCGGAAGACATTATATCCGTCTACTGAAAAACTTTGATGTCGATATACTCATATACGATCCAACCTTAAAAGAAGATGATGAGATCCGATATAGTGCCCGTCAAGTATCATTAGAACAGCTATTACTACAGTCAGATGTCGTTTCGATCCACGCGCCGTCGATTCCAGAAACCTATCATATGTTTAATAGCGAACGTTTGCAATTAATGAAAGACAATGCAATTCTAATTAACACTGCTAGAGGAAGCTTAATTGATGAAGCAGCGTTAGTTAAGGTGCTTGAAAAAGGTCGATTATTTGCTTGTATAGATGTAACTGATCCTGAGCCTCCTGCGAAGGATCACCCTTTTCGAACTTTGCCAAATGTAGTTTTGCTTCCTCACATTGCAGGGGCTGTGAACAATGGACTTGGCAGAATCGGACAATTCGTACTGCAGGAGCTGGAACGATTTTTAACAGGTGAGGAAATGCACGGAGAGGTTAAGGAAAGAGAGCTTGATATCCTTGCTTAAAGTGGCGTACAGACTGAGAAAAACAACTGTTACAGGCCATTCGCGAAAAAAGGAGCGATAATAATGAAGTTTTATATAAGTGTTGATATGGAAGGAATTGCTGGAATCATCTTGCCCCAACAGTTACGCAGAGGGGAGTCATTATATAACGAAGCGCGTCAGTTGTTAACGAAAGAGGTCAATGTAATCGTAGAGTCCTTAGTGCAGGAAGGGGCGACTGAGATTATTGTTAAAGACGCGCATAGTAGTGGATTTAACTTTCTCATGGAACACCTCCACCCTGCAGCGACTTACTGTGTGGGAGGATTAAAGACAGAACAGCGCTTTGCCGGAGTAGATGCTAGTTTCGATGGAGCATTCTTAATTGGCTACCATGGGAAAGGAGGGGTGAAGGACGCCATTCGAGATCATACGATGACATCGAAGGGATGGCAATATTTGAAGCTCAATGGTCATGAAATCGGTGAAATAGGATTAGACAGTTTATTATTTGGCTTGCACGAAGTACCTGTTCTTTTAGTGACAGGTGATGATAAAACGTGTGCAGAAGCAAAGGAAACGCTTGAACATGTGACGACGTATCAAACAAAAATAGGCTTAGGCCGTCATAGAGGTTTATTAAAAGCACCACAAAAGGTGTATCAGGATTTAGAAGGAGTTATCAAACAGGCGGTTGAAAACAAAGCTAAGGTCCAACCCTATACGTTGAAAGCTCCTTATGAATTATTAATTCATTTTATTAGTACCGATATAGCTGATTCTCGTTATTATGATGGAAAAGAGAGTATTCGTTTAAATGGGTTAGAAGCTTTATATAAAGGTACTGATTTAGTGCAATTATTTGGTCGGGCACTTTAAGTAATGTCGTTTTAATAATTAAAACGCGGGATAGCAAATGACGAATCGCTTCTGGGCAAAGCAGTAAATCATATTTACACGAGTAGGAGAGACTATAAGAGAAACAAGTGATGTAAAAAACTCACGGTTTTAGTAATCGATTACTAAGACGGAATAAGTAATGCACACGGAAAAAAAGCCATGAATTAAATTGTCTGAATTAGGTGAATGCACACCAATTGAATAAAAGGAACAAAATTAGTGTTGTTTACGAACTGGCTATTCATTTAAAAGTAAGCGCTTTCGATCTAGAAAACCCGTAGGAAATTACTTTGTATAGAGCACTTGATATGGTACTGGAGATTCTATCTGCGCACTCAATTCGTTTAGTCGGTATACGAGTTGATTCTGGTGAAGCCATTCTATGCTGTCTGGGAAGAGTTGAAGGAGGTGAAAAGGATGGGATGTGTTATTGTTCAAAGCGTTTATGGTTAAGTGAATGAATACTATGCTGACTATTTAGCTGCTTATCCTTTAAATGTGCACGAGTAATGTCAAAATGAAAACAAGGGGATGGACGAAATAATGGAATGGTTATCTGAAAGAAGTAGGGTGATGTTGTTTTTAATCGTTCTTTTTTTGCCAATCTTGTTACTTGTCGCGTGTTCTAATGAAACAGATTCAAATCCATCAGGAGAAGGGGATACAGCTGAGACAGAAGTTGATAATACTGTAGGCGAAAATACTAATCAAGAAGAAAATGCAGAGCCTGTCACTATTCAAATTGCAATGGCCTCTGAAGAAACGTTTCATAACCGATTCGATTATATTGCTGAGAAACTACCGAATATTGAACTTGAATATGTCCCATACAATGGAAATGCTGATCAGCTTGAAGAGCTATTTGCGAGTGGCGTTTATCCAGATATTATTAACCAGCCGTTCTTTAATATGAGAGTATTATTTGAGTATGACTTGGTTGAACCGCTAGATGACTTAATTGAAAAGCACGGGTTTGATTTAGATAGTCTTCGCCCATCTTCTCTGGCATATGTCCGAGGATTAGGGCAAGGAGAAATCATCGGAATTCCAGACGGGGCATCTCACGTTGCTCTATATTACAATAAAGAAATTTTTGATTTGTTCGGAGAACCGTATCCTGATCCTAATATTCCAATGACGTGGGAGGAAACATTTGAATTAGCCGAGCGTTTAACAGGGGAAAGAAATGGCGTTGAATATCTCGGTTTTCAGTTCCATGGAGGTGGTACGAGTTCGGCTGCCGTTTATCCATTACGCCAATACGCTCTGAATTTTACAGATCCGGAGACAGGTGAAGTCATTATTGAAGACGATCCGAATATCCGAGAATATTTTGATAAGATGGACCGATACTTTAGCATTCCAGGGGTAGCTGAGCTTGACGCAGAAGGGAACCTGTTTCCAGAACAGCGAGCAGCATGATGACTTCAAATAATATGTTTTTAACCTCCTTAGATGAGGAATTTTTAGGCAATATAGAAATGGCACCTATACCGGTGAGACCCGATCATCCAGAAGTCGGTCCTTACTTAAGTACGTACCCACTCGTGATTGCTAACTACAGTGAGCAAAAAGATGAAGCTTTTCAAGTGTTTAAAGCATTTATTGAACCTGACAGTCAAGTTCAAATGATCAGAAACGGTTCTGCTGTCAGTGTGTTACGAGATCCGGAAGTTATGAGCCAATATGCTGCTGATGAACCGACTTATGAAAACCAAAATAGGGATGCATGGTTTGTATTAGAACCGGCAATTTTTGACGAAGACTTTAGTTATTGGAATCAATATGTTGATATTGGTTCAGCGTTAGAAAAAATGAGAGATACTGGAGTCGATGTCAATACAGCATTGAGGGATTTAAGGGGAGAATCGGAGTTGAAAATTCAAGATGCAAAGGCTGCTCAAGCGGATTAAACGGGCGAGCATTTATTCCAAAAAACTCTCATCAACAATGCTATACGGCCGCTAACATAACGGTTGATTTAACTTACATTCAGAGGGGGTGAAGGAATTCCCCACTGCATAAAGGTCCATTTTATATTGATATAAACAAGGGAGCCTACCAAGCTCCCATTTCTAGTTTTATAAAGTATCTATGAGATTAAAGAGTCGTTATTTTCGAAAGGAAGTGAGCAGTCTATGCGGATTGCAGCGCTTGATGTATTTCCGTTAAAATTACCGATGAATGAAGATTTTTATATTTCTGGTGGGAAAGTCGGTGATCAGAAAACAGGAGTACCTCATGTCTATGTGCGAATGACCGCAGAGGACGGTGAGGAAGGTTGGGGAGAAGCGCGTCCAAGCCATCGTTGGAGCTATGAAACATTGGAAACGGTTGCCAGTACGATTAGAAATTATTTTTCAAAGAAGCTAGTCGGCCTTAATTTATATGATCTTCGCTCTATGCATAACGTGATGGATCAAGAAATTGCCTCGGGGTTGACAAGAGGTCAACCGATAGCCAAAGCTGCGGTCGATATAGCAATAATGGATTTAATCGGAAAAAAAATGTCGGCAACCGCTTTCCCATTTATGGCAGTCTAAACAACAGGAGCAGATCGCACTTTCATATTTAATTAGTGCGAAATCAGTTAAGGAGGCGGAGGAAAAAGCGTATCTTGCTAAAGATCTAAGCTTCAATGGAGTTGATCTCAAAATTGGGATTCATCCAGAATTTGATTTAGCAATAATAAAAGCTGTCAAAAAAAATTGTTCCAGATGCCTACTTACGAGTTGATGCGAACCAAGCATATCGATTAAAAGAAGCGATTGGTCTTGCCAAAGAGATGGAAGCAATCGGTGTTGATGTATTCGAACAACCGCTATCAGCACATGATCTACTCGGGCATGCAAAGCTTCGAGAATCTACGACAGTCTCGATAGCGTTGGACGAAAGTATTTGGACACCTGAAGACGTCATTCGTGCTGTACAGCTAGAGGCATGTGATGCGGTAGTTATTAAAGTAACTAAAATGGGTGGATTGTTGCCAGCAAAACGGTGTGGAGAAATGGCTCAAGCCGCTGGATTAGAATTACTTGGCGGGGGGCTGACAGAGTCTTCACTAGCTTTTTATGCGAGTGCACATTTGTTTCATGTGTTACGAATTCAATCCCCAGTCGATCTAAATGGTCCGTTATATTTAGCGGATGATCCGTCGCGTGAAAAAGCAAACGTTTATAAAGGGAAAGTATCGCTTCCAAAAGGAGTAGGTATTGGCTGGGAGGTAGATGAGGAGAAGCTTAGGCAGTATGGGTGAGGGTGTAGAAAAGTATTGTAGGTAGATGAAATGTTCAGGTATATTCAAGAATGAAGTGAAAAGTGATTTCAGAAGTCAGTGTATCTTTCGAGTAGTTTGATAGACTTTAGACTAGGACAATATTGCTTAGAAATTGCTAAAATGATTGTCCTAGTCTTGAGTAAAAGAAAGTAGTAAGAGTTTGTTTTCATTTTTGATTAGTCAAAATGAATATTAATGATTATATTGACTTTACCTCTTTTAAATGGTAGAAAAGAAATACAAACTTATTTCGTCGATTGAAAAAAGAAGTGTGGAGGAGCAAATGGTGATTACAGGGAATTCATTATTAATTAAACAAATAAATCGAATGGCTATCTTAAGAACAATTCAAAAACATGATGGTATATCTCGGCTTGAATTAGCTAGAACGATGGGTATGAGTAACAGCACAGTTTCGACCCTAGTTGCCGAATTATTATCTGCTGGCATTGTGAAAGAACTAGGGGAGGGTAAGTCTATTGGAGGAAGGAGGCCAATTAGAATTGGAATCAATGAGCAAGGTGGATATATTTTGGGAGTTGATATTGGCTCCTCAAAAATCACATGTGGAATTATAGATTTGCGAGCTAGTGTTCGTGAAAAAATAGCTGTCCAGACACCAAAAGAGAAAGAAAATAAGATTCCGACAATTATTGATATTATTGAAAAGACAAAGCAATTAGGAAAAGAAAAGGGTATGTCCAACTTTCTAGGGATTGGTGTAGCTGCCCCTGGCTTAGTAGATGTTAACAACGGAATTATTGTTTCTTCCGCAAATTTAGAATGGAAAAATGTTGAACTTAAAAAAAGAAATTGAGTACAAGATTGGGCTAAAGACAATTATTGATAATAATACTAATGCGGCTGCTTTAGGGGAACATTTCTATGGGGTTGGTCTAGATGTTAAGCATATGCTTTATTTATCTTTAGGGAATGGGATAGGGGCTGGAATTGTTTCAAACGGCACTTTACTGACTGGAACAAGAAATGCTATCGGTGAGGTTGGTCACATGCAAATGGTTAAAAATGGACCACAATGTAGTTGTGGGAGATATGGTTGTTTAGAGGCCGTATCCTCAGGTATTGCAATTGAGAAGAACGTATTAGAAGAGAAACACAATTCCGGGTTGCTTAAGGAGCATTATGAAAAAGGGAAAAAGCTTACGACAGAGTTTGTTTTCGAATGCGCGAAAAAAGGGGATTTGACAGCTTTAAAACTAGTAGGTGAAGCCCTAGAGTATATTGCCCATC
>BAXO01000081.1 GCA_001310555.1 Bacillus sp. JCM 19058 | reverse complement strand
GCCTCTCCCGTCGGAAAAGAGAGCTGAACCGTCGAAAGTTGAGCCTCTCCCGACGGGGAAAAGAGCTGAACCGTTGAAAAGCGCGCCCCTCTCGTCGGAAAAGAGAGGTGAACCGTCGAAAAGCTCTCCTCACCCGTCGGAAAAAAAGAGGTGAACCGCCGAAAAGCGCGCCGGCCCCGGAACGACATCACCAATTGCAAAATGTGCTCTAGGCTTGAGCGGCATTGCTTTACAAATCTCCCTCCAAACCCTTTATAATATAGGAAAGGAGCGAAGCAATGGAAAAGCAAATTCGAACGCCGTTAATCGATGCGGTTCAGCGGCATATGAACAAACAATCGATCTCTTTTCACGTCCCCGGCCATAAAAATGGGCAGCTGTTCCCTGCAAGCCTGCAGCACGATTTTCAGTCTGTGCTGCCGTATGATGTGACAGAGCTCGCTGAGCTTGATGATCTTCATGCTCCGAGTGGTCCGATTCAAGAGGCACAGCAGTTAACGGCTAATTTTTATCAGGCGGGACATAGCTTCTTTCTCGTTGGGGGCTCAACTGTAGGAAATTTAGCGATGATTTACGCTTTTTGTCGCCCGGGAGATCGGGTACTAGTGCAGCGCAATTGTCATAAATCTGTGATTCACGCGCTTGAATTGGCGCGAGTGATACCCATTTTTGCATCACCTGAATATGATCAAGTAACTGGTCATCCAATCGGGCTGTCAGCTGATGTTTTGCTGAAAGGATTGAAGCTCTATCCTGACTTAAAAGCAGTCGTCCTGACTTATCCGAATTATTATGGGAGCGGGCTCAATCCGGCACCGCTTGTTGTAGCGGCAAAGGAGGCAGGGCTGTACGTTCTCGTCGATGAAGCTCACGCTGCTCACTTTATCGGGGGACTGCTTCCTCCGTCGAGCTTGTCATGTGGTGCGGATGCAGTCGTGCAGTCGGCTCATAAAATGCTGCCAGCGTTGACCATGGGTGCCTATTTACATGTGCATAAGCAAGTGGGAACGGCTGAGGTTGAGGCGGTGAAGCTTGCCTTACAAATGTTTCAGTCGAGCAGTCCGTCCTATTTAATTATGGCGTCACTTGATGGAGCAAGAGCTTATCTTGAAAGGTTAACGCAGAAGGAAATTTTGGCGATAATAGCAGGAGTTCAGGCATTTAAAAAAGAAATAAACAATATTCCCGGTTTGGCTGTGATTGAATGGAGTAACTTGACCTATCTTTGTGATCCATTAAAGGTTACAATAAAATCAGAAACAGCATTGACAGGCTTTCAATTACAAAAGGAATTTGAGGCGGTCGGCCTTTATCCGGAGTTGGCTGACGAACGGCATTTGTTGCTCGTATTTGGGCTTGCTCCTTTTACTGATACCGGGCCGGTGATTGACAGGCTTACAAAAGTGCTGAGGTCTTATCCGGTAAAACGGATACCGCCACCACTAATTGCTGAAGCCGGTACTCTTTCAGAACGAGTGGTGGCAGATGTGAGTCCATATACTAAGCGGAGGATACCGCTTGACGAGTCTATTGGGAGGATTGCTGGGGAAGCTATTATCCCTTATCCGCCTGGTGTACCATTGGTACTGGCAGGGGAGCGAATCAAAGCGGCGACAGTAGAACAGCTCGAGCGATTGGCGAAGGCAGGCGCCCGGTTTCAAGGGCATCAAAGCTTAGCGGACGGGATATCAGTTGTAGAGGTGGAGGAAGAAGGATGAAGCAAGGGTGGTTTATCACAGTTGAAGGCGGGGAAGGTGCCGGGAAGACGACTGTGCTCGATAAGATAGAACAGGAACTGCGGGCGAGAAAACGAGACGTTATTCGTACGCGAGAGCCTGGAGGAATACGGATTGCTGAGAGGATTCGGGATTTGATCCTTGATGTTGATTATACAGAAATGGATAGCCGCACAGAGGCGATGCTATATGCCGCGGCCAGAAGGCAGCATTTAGTTGAAAAGGTTCTCCCTGCACTAGAAGAAGGGAAGGTCGTTCTTTGTGATCGATTTATCGATAGCAGCCTTGCCTATCAAGGGATTGCACGAGGTATAGGCTATGAAGAGGTGCTCGCTCTTAATGAATTTGCGATAGAAGGTCATTACCCGGATTTAACGCTATATTTTGATATTGAGCCACAGGTTGGTCTCGCGCGAATCGATCAGGATCATAAGCGTGAAGTGAATCGTCTTGATAAAGAAGCCCTTGATTTTCATCATAAGGTGAGGGAAGGCTATCTTAAAATAAGTGAGCTGTTCCCGGACCGGGTTGTCGTCATTAATGCCAATCGTTCGCTTGATTGCGTGTATCAAGAGTCATTAACTGCGTTAGAAGAGCATTGCCCATTTTAATAAGCTAGAACAAAGGAGTTGGTAAAAGTGAAATTAATTATGGCTGTTGTGCAGGATAAAGACAGTAATCGTTTATCCGATGCTTGATAAAGGCAGATTACCGAGCAACGAAGCTTGCGAGTACAGGCGGCTTTTTGAAAGCGGGGAATACGACCTTTTTAATCGGAACCGAGGATGAAAATATTGAGGATGTCATGAAAATTATCGAGGAAAACTGCCAAAGCCGTGAACAGCTGATTGCTCCAATTTCTCCGATGGGCGGTAATGCTGACTCGTATGTTCCTTATCCGGTCGAAGTGCAGGTCGGTGGGGCAACGGTATTTGTCTTGCCGGTTGAACGATTTGAGCAGTTTTAAAAGGTGCGTGTAATTAATGGAAACGACATGGGAGCAATTAGCGAAGGCTCAGCCACGCATTGTGCAGCTGCTAAGTAAAAGTTTGGAAAAAAATCGGCTTGCTCATGCTTATTTACTTGAAGGCAGTAAAGGAACCGGAAAAAAAACAAGTCGCCCTCCAGCTGGCGAAAAGCTTTTTTTGCATGCAGCGTACAGGGGTTGAGCCTTGCCAAGTATGCCCTAACTGTAAACGGATTGACCATGGGAATCATCCTGATCTTCATTTGATTCAGCCGGATGGACAGTCGATCAAAAAATATCAAGTTGAGCACCTTCAAAAAGAGTTTACTTATCGTGGGATGGAATCGAATCAAAAGGTTTATTTAATTGAGCAGGCTGATTTGCTGACAGCGAGTGCCGCCAACAGCCTGCTGAAATTTCTGGAAGAACCGACAGCACCAACCTTGGCTTTACTGCTGACAGAGAACAGCCAAAGCATGTTACCGACGATCCATTCGCGCAGCCAGCAGCTCGTGTTTGCTGCCTTACCGCGCGAGGCGTTGATTGAGCGTCTAGAGGAGCATGGAGTGCCGTCCTCCATTTCCGCTACCTTGGCCAGTTTGACAACAAGTCTGGAGGAAGCGGTGGCGTTTAATGAGAACGGTTGGATTGTACAAGCACAAAGCGTAATGATACAATTGATGGAAGAGCTCTATGAAAGACCGAGTCAAGTTCTGTTTACCCTTCAGGAAAAGTGGTTACCACTATTTAAGGAGAGGCGGGAGCAAGACCTTGGTCTTGATTTGATACTCTTATGGTTGCGGGACCTTTTATATATACAGGTTGGCAAAGAGGCTGGTTTAACCTTTGTCAGGCATAAAGAGCAATTACAACGACAAGCACTCTCCAGTTCACGGGAAAAAAAATGAGCAGAAGCATGTCGTTTGTGCTAGAAGCGAAACGACATTTGCAAGCCAATGTAAATACGCAGCTCTTGATGGAGAAGCTGATGCTCAATTTACAGGAGGGATAGACGATTGCATCAGGTTGTAGGCGTCCGTTTTAAAAAAAAGCGGGCAAAATCTATTATTTCTCCCCAGGCGATTTTGAGCTTGGACGAGGAGAGACCGTTATCGTCGAAACATCGCGCGGAATTGAATTCGGACATGTCGTGATTGGGACGAAAACGGTCGGTGAGAATGATGTTGTTCTGCCGTTAAAGCAAGTGATTCGAATCGCAACAAAGAAAGACAAGCTGACAGTTGATGAAAACCGTGAAGCCGCGAAAAATGCTTTTCAAGTTTGTTCTGAAAAAATCCAAGCCCATTCTTTGGAAATGAAGCTTGTTGATGTGGAATATACATTTGACCGCAATAAGGTTCTGTTCTATTTTACTGCAGATGGGCGGATCGATTTTCGTGAGCTTGTTAAAGATTTGGCTTCGGTCTTCCGTACTAGGATTGAGCTTCGTCAAATTGGCGTCCGGGATGAGGCTAAAATGCTTGGCGGAATCGGACCGTGTGGCCGGATTCTCTGCTGTTCGTCTTTTCTTGGGGACTTTGAGCCAGTCTCTATTAAAATGGCCAAGGATCAGAACTTGTCTTTGAATCCGGCGAAAATTTCCGGACTATGCGGCCGCTTAATGTGTTGCTTGAAGTACGAAAATGATTTGTATGAAGAAGCAAAGCAAGAGCTTCCGGATATCGGAAAGCAGATAACGACGCCACATGGAGCGGGAAAGGTCGTCGGCTGAATATGCTGGAACGGCTCATTCAAGTCGAGCTTCTTGAAGAGAATAGCGTACTCGAATTTACGCTGGATGAGTTATCGGGACACGCTATTTCCATGGAAGCCACAGAATAACGGGGTGGAAAGAAACGTGGATAAAAAGGCGATCTTTGTACAGGTGAGCCAAATGGAAGAGCGGATTGGTGAGCTTCATGATGAATTGCGCGGCTTAAAAGAACAGCTTGCCTACTTATTAGAAGAAAATCAATCCCTTCGCCTCGAAAATGAGAACTTACGTGAACGACTGGATGCACAGGTTGAGCGTTCTCATGGGAAGGGAAACGTAGTAAACAAAAACAAGCCGCTTGTTGGAGAAGGATACGATAATTTAGCACGTCTCTATCAGGAAGGGTTCCATGTTTGCAATACGCATTACGGTGGTCTTCGTCAGGATGGGGAGGATTGTTTATTTTGTCTATCGTTCCTTCATCAAAAATAACAAAACAGGATGCCACATCTTGCTAAGGCTCTTCCGCTACGCTCGGAAGGCCTTTTTAGTGACTTTTCAGTAGCGACGTCACACCAAAAGGAACTCATTTCTACTTGATGTAACATTGGGGAGTCAGATGGAGATTCGGGTCAATTTCGGTGACAAATCTCCCAACTTTTCGCCTGGACGTGGGATCATAAATAATAATACAGGTTGGATAAAGAGAGGGATGTCTAATGGAGTGGATAGACAGCAGTGCAGATGAACGTATCGACTATATTGCCGGTACGAATATCACGTTAATACAAAGTCGATCGGTGTTCGCTTTTTCGATCGATGCGATTTTGTTAGCCCGGTTTGTACAGGTGCCTATTCAGAAAGGGCGAATCCTTGATTTATGCAGTGGTAACGGGGTCATACCGCTCGTCCTGACGACTCGCTCAAAAGCCGTCATTGATGGCGTAGAAATACAAGACCTTTTGTATAAGCTGGCCCTTCGAAATACTACACGAAACGGGAAGCAAGGTCAGGTAAATTTTTTTTCGCGCTAACTTGAATGAACTGCCGGAAGCAGTGGCAAAACAGAGCTATGATGTTGTTACGTGCAATCCACCTTATTTTGAAACGATTACGGAACGAGAACGCAATAAAAATCCTCATTTGGCGATTGCTCGTCATGAAATTCATTGCAGTCTTGAGGATGTGATTCGCGTATCAAGCGAACAAGTGAAACAGAAAGGAAAGGTTGCCCTCGTTCATCGTCCAGAACGATTGACAGAGATCATTACGGCCATGCATCGATATCACCTCGAACCAAAACGGATGCAGCTTATCCATTCGAAGCAAGGAAAGAATGCGAACATCGTAGTGCTTGAGGCGATAAAAGGCGGAGGTCCTGGATTAGTCTGTCATCCGCCGTTGTTCATTTATAACGAAGATGGACAATATACTGAACAATTTCGTGAGGTGTACGGATCAAAATGAAGCATGTCGTTTACATATTAGAGTGTAAAGATGGTAGCTGGTATACTGGGTATACAAATAATTTTGCTCGCCGACTGCTTATGCACGAGCAGGGACGTGGGGCGAAATATACGCGTGGGCGGGGGCCTTTTCAAGTCATATCCGTTTTTAATTATGAGAGTAAAAGCGAAGCGATGCAGGCAGAGCATGCCTTAAAAAAAGCTATCGAGAAAAGAAAAAGAGCAATTCGTCAGAGAGAAGGGTCAAGGCTATGAATGAGCAAATCAGTTATAAATCGCAAGAAGAAGGTGTCCTTTATCTCATTCCGACACCGATCGGCAACCTGGAGGATATAACTTACCGTGCGGTCCGTTTGCTCAATGAAGTCGATCGCATTGCAGCAGAGGATACGCGGCAGACGAAGAAGCTCTGCAATCATTTTTCTATCGATACGCCTCTTATTAGCTATCATGAGCATAACAAGCATCAGGCTGGCTCGGCGCTCGTTGCGGAAATGAAGCAAGGGAAATCAATAGCGCTTGTCAGCGATGCGGGCATGCCGGCGATATCAGATCCCGGCTACGATCTCGTCTTACTTGCTATCGAGGAAGGACTTAAGGTGGTGGCCATTCCGGGAGCCAACGCGGCACTCACTAGCCTGATAGCTTCCGGTCTTTCCACAGAATTCTTTCATTTTGTCGGGTTTTTGCCTCGTCAGCAGAAGCAGCGTAAAGAAATGCTTGAAGAGCTGAAAGGAATTCGGGCAACTTTGCTTTTTTTACGAAGCGCCCCATCGGTTGAAGGAGACGCTGAAAGCCTTGAAGGAGGCCTTTGGTAATCGAGCGGTGACCATTTGCCGTGAACTGACGAAGAAATTCGAGGAGTACCAGCGTGGTACGTTAGACGAGGCGCTCGTTTGGTGTGAAACGGGAACGGTTAAAGGAGAGTTTTGCTTAGTAGTTGACGGAGCTAGAGAGGATGATAAAGGCGAGCAATGGTGGCAAGAGCTCACGCTCATACAGCATGTCGAGCATTATATCGCGCTCGGACTTCTATCGAAGGAAGCGATCAAAGCCGTAGCGAAGGAGCGCGGGCTACCAAAGCGGGAAGTTTACCAAGCCTATCATCAGACAAAAAAGTAAAAAAAAAGAAAGACCCTCACTTTAGAGTCTTTTAACTTATTATTGCTTTAGTTAGTTTGAGTGCTCGAGGTAATCTTGCAGCTCTTTCATAATAGCCTTTGCGCCTTGCGGGCTTAGGACGATCTTGCCGTTTGCAACGGACAGATTATCGTCGGAAACTTCACCGGTAATATGACACGTCATATTTGCCTTATACTTTTTCAAGACAATCCGGTCATTATCGACATAAATTTCTAATGCGTCCTTTTCGGCAATATCAAGGGTGCGACGAAGTTCAATTGGTATGACGACTCGTCCTAGTTCATCGACTTTCCGAACAATACCAGTAGATTTCATTTCCCAATCGTCTCCTCTCAAAATGATTTTGACTTGACATTTTCTCTTGTGTCATAATTCGACATTTTATCTAAACTAAGAATACCAATGCTTCCAAAAGAAGTCAATTACTTTTTTTGTAAAGAAAGGTGGTTAAAATGCTGGAAATTTCGGCAAAAATCGTTGAAAAGATGAAAAAAAAGTCAATGTGTCTTTAGCGAAAAACTATCGACATTCTCCAAATATAAAAAATAAAATTCGACAAAATCTTCGACAATCATTCGCTGAATTTCGACAAATGCAACATCTTTCGGAGCAACATTTGTCGAAATGGCTTGATGGAAGAGAATTGGCAGGGGTCGACGGCTCAGTGAATCAAACAAAGGGCGAGGCTCCGCATGTGTTGTATATGTTTCAAGCATTGGCTAAAACGACCACAGGCTTCGAATGCCGGGATGCCGACTTGTTTCTCCCTTTAATCGAGCAGCAGGAAACGGGCGATGAACAAGCTTCGCCGTTAAAGTGGCGTGCTCATTTGCTCGCCAAGCTTGAGCTGCGAGTAGCTACCGAGCTAATTAAAAAGCGTCCTCTTGCTCTACTGCTAATGGACGGAGCGCTTTATCATTATCGGATTGATGCTCCAGAGGAATGGGAGCAATTGAAGCAAACGGCTCTTGAGCATCAAGTACTGCTCGTTGGCGTTTCAGAGGAAATTACAACGGAAAACCTAATCAAGCTGGAACCCTTTTCAGAGATGACACAGTGGCCTCATACTTATGATCGCGATTTGCTGTTTGGAGTGCTGCAGCAAGGAGAGATGGTGTATCTCGAGTCGATTCAGAACAAGGCTGGACTGCAATCGGTTTGGATGAGACCAAGCTCAAGTCCAGCGATTACTGGATTTGACCTGTTAAACGAGCAGGCTGATCAGCGTAATACCGTCGCTAATCTTCTGTTTACTTTAACGCCAAAGGACGGCCGCGGGATACCGTTATGGCTTGATTATATTGATCGGGAGGTCCGCCTGACGGACAAGCTAGTCGAAGCTTTAATTGAGCAATACATCGATCCGGAAATGCGGCAACGCTTTTTTTTCCCGTAAACGACAGGAGCGTCCATATTAAGGAGAGTGGAACAGATGCAAATTGTAGGGGTAACAACTCAGCATGAGGTGTATGCTGCTTCAAAGACTCATAAATTCAGAATGAACGAAATGGTCGTGATTGAGGATTCCGGCTTGGAGGAGCCGAAGGGGGAAGTAGTTGAAACCTTTTCCTATAATCGTAATATTCCGATGGGCTTTGATAAAGGACTTGTGGATGACCAGGTTTTGAATACTTTAGCGCAAATTGGTTATGACATAGGAGCTGACGACATTCACCTTGCGAAGGTGAGGCTGTTTGAGGAAGCTATACAGCCGATTCAAACGGGAGCGTCGATTCGGCATCCGGATTTTCATGAGATTGCTCCTTGCTTGTGAGAGCATCGCCTGAACAAGGATGGTGCTCGGAGAAGTAAAATCGACCGATTTTATTGCAAAGACGCTGCCCGCCTCGCTCGACCAGTTGCTGCATATACATGAACAGGAGCAGCTTAGAAGGCAAAATGGGGTGCCGTTTATATTCGATATTCGAGCGATGCAGCAATATCCGCATATCGGTGTGTTCGGCGGGTCTGGTTCGGGTAAGTCTTTCGGATTACGGGTAATGCTTGAGGAGTTAATGAAGCTGCGGATTCCGACACTCGTCTTTGATCCTCATTTTGAAATGAATTTTGCTGCGAAGGCAGAAGGGTTAGATACGGCACCTTCTTATCAAGAGCGGTATACGACAGTGCAAATCGGCCGGGATGTCGGCGTCGATTTTTCTGCTTTGTCTACTCGCGATGTCGAGCGACTATTGTCAGCTGCTGGAGGCTTAACTGAATCCATGATTAACGTCATTCAGACGATTCATAAGCGGAAGGATAGCTATCAATCGTTCAGCGATCGGGTCGCAAATTTAGCGGAGGCGCTAGAGCTTGGCAAGCAGAAGGTTGATGGATGGCTTCATGATGGCGGAATGTCCCGGGATGAGATGAGCAAGTACGATACGTTTAAAAAGCTGCTTGAGCAATACGGTAGTTTACCGCTTGCCTCAGTCAAAGGGATTCAGTGGCGGGCGAATCGTTTGTATCAAGCCGGTCTCTTTCAGCAAAATATTCGAGCGATTGAGCAGGCGATCCATGCCGGTCAGCTTGTCGTCGTTCAGGGAGCTGTCTGGCTGCTGCAAGTCTTCTCTAGCTACGTGATCGGCTCCCTTTATGGGAAAAGGAGGGCTTATAAAGATGCGAAGCTACAGCAGGAGCAAGGCGAATTTTTTTCCTCCTTTTATTATCGTAACGGATGAGGCGCATAATTTTGCGCCGAAGGGCTTTGATGCTCCGGCTAAATCGGTATTAAAGGAAATTGCACAGGAGGGTCGTAAATATGGCGTGTTTTTAATATTTGCGACACAGCGCCCGACCTTGCTTGACGAAACGATTACGGCTCAGCTCAACTCAAAATTTGTTTTTCGGACGGTACGAGGCACCGATATTCAAACGATTAAAGAAGAAACCGATTTGACGCAGGAGGAAGGGAAGCGTCTGCCTTACTTGCGTTCTGGCGATGTGTTTGTTTCTTCGGCTATTATGGGGCGGACAATGGCCGTCAGGATTAGGCTCGCCCATTCGACGAGTCCGCATACGTTAAATCCGTTCGACGAGCTTGCTGAAATGAATACAAAGGATAATGAGGAACTGCTTGTGGCGCTTGAGCCTTTTTTTCCGCTAGCTGAAATGAATTTAATGAAGCATCTTGGGGAAATGAACAAGCAAGCCAAAAAGAGCTGGGACGTTGCCGAGTGGAAGGCAGAGCTTGAGCGCCTTTGTGCAGATGGGTTGCTGAGCAAAGAGAAAACCCCTTTTGCTACATTATATAATCGCGCTTGACAGTGAACGGACGATTCGGTATATTTTGGGTATAATTGAGGAATGAATGAAGTAAAGAAAGTAAACGCACATCATGGCTGGAGACAGGATTTTAGTCTGTGCCGAAAGCGTTGAATATATGGATCCGATGAAGGGATGAGTACAGTTAACGATTTATTTCAGCATGCAGGAGGTGCTGCTGAATTCAGAGAGCCGAGGTAGCTGGGAATCGGTATAAATCGAGCTAGAAGATGGTCCCGGAGGATTTGCCTTCGAGCATTTTAAAGGTAAGGGGGCAACGTCGCCGGCGTTAACAGTGAAGTCTAGAACTTGCCAAGCCTGTTTGCTGTGAAGCAGATAGGGAATATTGGGTGGTACCACGTGAGCTTGCTCTCGTCCCGATGCGGATGAGGGCTTTTTGTGTGTAAACAGAATGGAGGAAGTATGATGACGAAGGATAAGAAGACGTTTTATATTACGACGCCGATTTACTATCCAAGCGGGAAGCTGCATATCGGCCATGCGTATACGACGGTGGCAGGTGATGCAATGGCCCGTTATAAACGATTGCGCGGCTTTGATGTCGTGTATTTGACGGGAACTGATGAGCATGGTCAGAAAATCGAGCAAAAAGCGGCTGAAAAGGGTCAGACTCCGAAGCAATATTTAGATGAAACTGTGGCTGATATTCAAGCGCTTTGGGATAAGCTCGATATTTCGTATGACGATTTTATCCGTACGACTGAGGAGCGTCATAAAAAAGCGGCAGCAATGATTTTTGAACGGTTTTTGAAGCAAGGCGATATTTACCTAGATGAGTATGAGGGTTGGTATTCGATCCCGGACGAAACGTTTTATACAGAGCTGCAGCTGGTTGATCCAGTATACGACGGGAACGGGAAAATAATTGGCGGGAAAAGCCCAGATAGTGGGCACCCGGTGGAAAAAGTGAGAGAGCAATCCTACTTTTTCAAGATGAGTAAATACGCAGATCGTTTGCTTGAGTATTATGAGCAAAACCCGACCTTTATTCAACCGGAATCGCGTAAAAATGAAATGATTAATAATTTCATTAAACCGGGACTGGAGGATTTGGCTGTCTCGCGGACGTCCTTTAAATGGGGAGTGCAGGTTCCGAGTAATCCAGAGCATGTCATTTATGTGTGGATCGATGCATTAGCTAATTACGTGACGGCGCTTGGCTATGGTAGCGAGAACGAAGAAAAGTTCGAGCGCTTTTGGCCTGCAGATGTTCACCTCGTCGGGAAGGAAATCGTGCGTTTTCACACCATTTACTGGCCGATTATGCTGATGGCGCTAGATTTACCCCTTCCTAAAAAAAGTATTTGGACACGGCTGGCTGCTGTCGAAGGATGGGAAAATGTCCAAATCAAAAGGCAATGTCGTCGATCCGGTGCCTTTGATTGAGCGTTATGGACTTGACGCGCTTCGTTACTACTTGTTGCGGGAAGTTCCGTTTGGCGCGGATGGTGCTTTCACACCAGAAGGTTTCATTGAGCGTGTCAATTTTGATTTGGCCAATGACCTTGGGAACCTTTTAAATCGAACAGTGGCGATGATAAATAAATATTTCGACGGAAAAATCCCTTCCTATGTAAAGGATGCAACTCCTTTTGATTCGGAGCTGGTTGAGCTAGTGCAAGCGACCTTGACAAAGGTCGAGTCTGCCTTGGAAGACATGCAGTTTTCTGTTGCGTTAACAGCAATCTGGCAGCTTGTCTCAAGAACGAACAAGTATATCGACGAAACGCAGCCGTGGATGCTTGCTAAAGACGAGGCAAATTCAGAGCAGCTTGGCAGCGTCATGTATCACCTTGCCGAGTCGCTTCGCTGTCTCTCCATACTGTTGCAGCCATTTATGACGGAAACTCCGCAGAAAATCTGGCAGCAACTAGGGCTCGCTGAGGAGCAAACGAGCTGGAATTCACTCGCTGGTTTCGCGCAAATTCCTGCAGGAACAACCGTAAATAAAGGCGAACCGCTCTTCCCGCGCCTAGATGTCGAGGAGGAAGTCGCCTATATTGTTCAAACGATGGGCGGTACAATTGTATCTAAGGAAAAGGAGACGGAAAAAGAGCAGAAAGAGGTTCATGAAATAACGATCGATGATTTCTCCAAAGTAGAACTAAAGGTTGCAGAGGTCATCCAGGCCGAACCGGTTGAAGGCGCCGATCGATTACTAAAAATCCAGCTCGATTTAGGGACAGAAAAGCGGCAGGTCGTCTCAGGTATCGCAAAATATTATTCACCTGATGAGCTGAAAGGAAAAAAAAGTCATTTGTGTTACAAATTTGAAAGCAGTTAAGCTTAGAGGTGAGCTCTCCCAAGGAATGATTCTTGCTGCTTCTAAAGGAAAGAAATTAACGTTGGCGACAATTGACAGCAGACTGCCAAACGGCTCAAAAGTAAATTAAATGTAATTATCCTGTAATAATAGAGGGAATCCAGTTTTCCCTCTATTGCTATTTTGAAATAATGAATAAATGACCAAATATAAGAATATGGAGGTAGGACGCTCTAATGTTATTTGATACTCACGTTCATTTGAATGCCGAACAGTTTGCTGACGATATTGATGAGGTTATTAGTCGAGCGAAGCAGGCTGGTGTAGGTAACATGATCGTCGTCGGTTTTGACGAAAAAACGATTAAACGCGCCTTATCTTTAATTGAAAAGTATGATGTTTTGTATGGTGCAGTTGGTTGGCATCCGGTTGACGCGGTTGATTTGACCCATGAGCACTTGGATTGGATCGAGGAATTGCTCGCTCATCGGAAAATCGTAGCGTTAGGGGAAATAGGTCTTGATTACCATTGGGATAAGTCACCAAAAACAGTGCAAAAGGACGTGTTTCGAAAGCAAATTGCTCTCGCTAAAAAGGTAAAAATGCCTATCATCGTTCACAATCGGGAGGCAGATCAGGATGTTGTCGACATTTTAAGAGAGGAAGGCGCAAAAGAAGTTGGCGGGATTATGCATTGTTTTGGTGGAAGTGTAGAAATTGCCGAGCAATGTCTCGAGATGAATTTTCACATTTCCTTCGGTGGTCCGGTCACCTTTAAAAATGCAAAACGACCGAAGCTTGTAGCTAAGAGCGTTCCACTTGACCGTTTATTGATTGAGACCGATTGCCCGTATCTTGCGCCTCACCCCTATCGAGGCAAACGAAATGAACCAGCTTATGTTCAACTCGTGGCGGAACAGATCGCAGAGTTGAAAGGAATGCCCTATGAGGAGTTAGCGCGGCAAACGACAGCCAATGCCAAGAAACTTTTTGGCATTTCTTGATAGCGTTATTTGACGAAATACAGCAAAGGCTGTCCTATTTTTTTTCTATTCGTTTTAGTTCTACATGCAGAGTCAAATGCATACAGTGGACGTGTCGATAAGTTTTTGTTTTCAACGCTATCCTGATCATGGATAATGGGGTCAGTGCGGGAAAACGAAAAAAAATATATGTTGACAAGGGGAGGTTGAATGTTTATAATTCGGTCGGTGAGAGGGAGGAATCGATGACATGGTAGCGAATATACGCAAACTTCTGCCAGAACGTTTATCTGGTAAGGGTTTGGTGATTTCCATCATTAGTTTCATTCTTTTCGTCAGTATTCTCGTTTATACCGTTTATGAGACGACAAAGGCAACGGTAACGATCGTTCTCGAAAATGAAAACGAGGAAGTAATTGTCCGCACTCATGCAGAGACAATTGCTGATTTGATGCTGGAGCAGGAATGGGATGTTCAGGAGCATGACTTTATCGAACCGGCACTAAACACAGAGATTGTAAATAATACGACAGTCCATTGGAAGCCCGCCAAGGAAGTGGTCGTTACTATAAAAAAACGATACAAACCCTGTATTTACAACAAAAGATACTGTGAAAGAATTATTACACGAGTTAAATATTGCTTACACAAAGCATGATTTAATTGAGCCTGCTCTTAATACGGCGATTACCGACGACTTAGAAATTTATTATGAAGCTGCATTTCAGGTTGAACTAACCAGTGATGGTGATCAACGAGAGGTGTGGACAACTTCGACGACTGTCGCTGACTTTTTAGAACATGAAGATGTTTCCTTAGGAGAGCTTGATCGGGTTGAGCCAGAGCTTGATACTAAGCTAGAAAAAGAAACAGAGATTCAGGTTGTACGTGTAGAAAAAGTCACCGATGTGGTGGAAGAGACCGTAGCTTTTGGAACGGTAACTCGGAAGGATAATGAGCTAGAAGCAGGAAAGGAAGAAGTCATTGATGCTGGCGAAGAAGGCCAAATAAAGAAATATTATGAAGTCTTACTCGAAGACGGGGAAGAGGTCTCTCGTGAGCAGATTAAGACAGAAACGGTCAAGGAAAGCGCTGACCGGGTCGTTGCTGTTGGAACAAAGCCAAAGCCGGAGCCTGTTTCGAGAAGCGCGAGCCCTTCTTCTACAGCAGAATCAGAAAATACGAGTGAAGAGAAGTCTAGTGGGAAGACAATGACAGTAAGCGCGACAGCGTATACGGCATCCTGTAACGGTTGTAGCGGTGTGACCGCAACTGGAATCAATTTAAATAATAACCGTAATATGAAGGTCATTGCCGTCGATCCAAACGTTATTCCTCTCGGTTCTCGCGTGCACGTGGAAGGCTATGGGGAAGCGGTTGCAGGAGACACTGGAGGAGCGATTAAAGGTAACAAAATCGATGTACACGTCCCATCCAAAGCTGAAGCGAGGCGTTGGGGTCGAAAACAAGTAAAAATAACTATTCTCGATTAATCTACGCTAAGAGTCGTTTTATGGGGAAGCGACTCTGTTTTTATTATCGTGGTGTTAGGAGCTGGCTCAGAAAAAAAGGTCTGGGGAGCCTCGTTCGCTCCAGCCGTGTTAAAGAACTATCATGCATAGTTTTTCTCAATTCGCAGAGCGAGTCATGCTCTGCGCTTTTGTTTTGCTCGGAAAAGCGCTAAAATAATCAATATTAGAGATTTAGAATCGGGGTATAGTGAATGAGGTTTAAGCAAATTATTGTCGTGGAGGGTAAGGACGACACAGCGGCGATTAAACGAGCGGTCGAAGCAGATACTATCGAAACAAACGGTTCGGCGCTCAACGATAGTGTGATTGCCCAAATTAAGCTGGCCAAGCAGCGGAGAGGCGTGATTATTTTTACCGATCCGGATTATCCGGGAGAACGAATTCGCCGCATTATTAATGAACAGGTTCCCGGTTGTGGTCATGCCTTTCTGCCGAAGCAAGAGGCAATCTCAAAAAAAATAAGGCTGACCTTGGTGTAGAAAATGCGTCACCGGAGGCGATTAGGGCAGCATTACAACACGTGAAGCAGGAATACACGGGCAATGCTGAGGTGATTACGAGGCAAGATTTATTTGAAGCCGGCTTGATCGCGGGTGCTCATGCTAGAAGTCGGCGTGAAAGGCTAGGGCTTTTGCTTAAGATTGGCTACGCCAATGGGAAGCAACTTCATAAGCGGCTGATGGTATTTGCGATCAGCGTGAAGAATTTGTGCATGCGATGGTGCAAGTCGTCGAAGAGGAGGAAGGCGGATGACAAAGGATATTGCAACACCGATTCGTACAAGAGCGATATTAAAAAAACACTGCTTTTACTTTAAAAAAAAGTTTAGGGCAGAACTTTTTAATCGATACGAATGTTTTGAATAACATCGTTGATGCAGCGGCGCTTAAGCCTGATTCAGGGGTAATTGAAATCGGCCCCGGTATCGGAGCGCTAACGGAACAGTTGGCGAAACGAGCTAAGCAGGTTCTTGCTTTTGAAATTGATCAGCGCTTGCTCCCGGTATTAGCCGAGACACTAAGCCCGTATTCGAATGTTCAAGTGCTCCATGCCGACGCTCTTAAGGCTGACTTATCTGCCGATATTTCTGAATATTTTATGCCGGGTCAAGACTTGATGGTCGTTGCTAATCTTCCTTATTATGTAACCACGCCCATTTTAATGAAATTATTAGAGGCGAAGTTGCCGATCCGTGGAATCGTTGTGATGATTCAGGCTGAGGTTGCCGAGCGAATTGCAGCCAACCCTGGAACAAAAAAAACTACGGAGCCTTGTCAATTGCTGCCCAATATTATGCGGAAGCGGATAAAGTGATGACAGTCCCTGCTTCTGTGTTTATGCCCCAGCCAAAAGTTGACTCAGCAGTACTTCGCCTAACGCTTCGGGAAAAACCGGCGGTAACTGTTGATCATGAGGCCTTTTTCTTTCGCTTGTTTCACGCGAGCTTCGCCAATCGACGTAAGACAATATTAAATAACCTTGTCCATAATTTAGGAATGAAGAATCAAAAGGCATTGATTGAACGGGCATTGAAGGAAGCGGAAATCGATCCGCAACGCCGTGGCGAAACTTTGTCAATAGACGAATTCGCCAGCTTAAGCAACCGAATTTATCGTATACTTTCTTGACTAAAAGCCTAGGAGAAGAAACAATAAGCGCAAAGTTAACACCGATCCTCTACTTTTCACATAGCCTATGGGAAGAGGAGGCGGATCGATGGAGATTAAGACAGGAGACATTGTAACTCGTCTTTCTTACAAGTGTGATTTGCTTTTCCGGGTTAGAGCTATTACTGGCGATATAGCGGAGCTCACGGGGAAGGATATGCGTTTATTAGCAGATGCACCGTTAGAGGACTTAAAGCTCATTGGGAAAAAGGAACAGCACGAGCGCCAAAAAAAAGCAAAAGAAAAAGAAGAGCACTCGTATCGTTTATTTCGTCAGGATGCTAAGCTAATGCGACAGCGTAATGAATTTGAAGTATCGGACGGTTACTATGGCGAAGCGTCATATTTTGAGCTGCGTGGGCGTGTTCTGCACATTGATGGGGATAGCTCATATTTACAAAAATGTATTCACTTATATGACAGAGTAGGTATTCCAGTCTATGGCGTTCACTTGAATGAAAAGGAAATGCCGGAGCAAATCGGATCTTTGCTTGAAATGGTCCAGCCTGATATAGTCGTTATCACAGGTCATGATGCTTATTTAAAGACCAAAGGCGATAAAGATGATTTGAAGGCATATCGCCATACAAAGTATTTTGCAGAATGTGTACGCATCGCTAGGAAGCATATAGCAAATAAGGATCAATTGATCATTTTTGCAGGAGCTTGTCAATCCCATTTTAAAACGTTAATTAAAGCAGGAGCTAATTTTGCCAGCTCGCCTGAACGAATTAACATTCATGCCCTGGATCCAGTTTATATAGCCGCAAGAACGAGTATGACACCTTTTACGGAACGTATTAGTCTTTGGGAAATTTTACGAAATACAATCACGGGCGAAAAGGGATTAGGTGGTGTCGAATCCCGAGGCGTAATGCGTCGTGGAATCCCATTGAAACAGGAGGATCTGTCATAAGACAGGTCTTTTTTTAAAACATGTGGCGATCTCACTCGAGTATAGCCCTGTCTAGCTCTAAGCGCACATGTTTCGCACGTGCTTCCTTCGGTCAACATTCTTCCTTTCGTCACCTTTTTCTTTATCTCCCAGCGCAAGGTGTTTCATTTAATGACAGAAAATTAAGATAATAGGAACTATAAAAATAAAGTACATAAATTTGGTGAATGTAAACAAACTAAAGGACAGATAAACAATTTTTTTAAAGAAATAAGTGCAATATATTGACAAGGATCTTGTCAAATTGATATAATTTAAAATTTATTTGACAAAATGTGCATTTTGTAGTAAAATTCAATTAGAGTGAGGTGGGGTGGATTAATGGGAAAAACGTTAATTGACATTAAGCGTGCATTAGATGCCAATGTTGGAAAGCGGATTACAATCAAGGCAAATGGTGGCCGTCGAAAAACAATGGAGCGTTCAGGACTGCTTGAAGAAACTTACCCTTCGGTGTTTATTGTGAAGTTGGATGAACAACAAAATGCTTTTGAGCGTGTTTCGTACAGCTATGCTGATATTTTAACGGAAACAGTTGAATTAATGCTTTGCGAAGAAGGCGAAGATTCGACTTTATTAAAAACATAATCATACTTAATATATGACTTCCTATTACAGTAATAGGAAGTCATATTTGTTTTACCGAAGCTCCATACTATAAATGTCGTCGAGTTTTTCATACAAAGGAGAGGATTTCCGATGGGTAGAAGACGTGGAATCATGTCCGACAAGTTTAAAGAGGAAATAGCAAAAGAGCTTGGCTTTTATGACACGGTTCAAAAAGAAGGTTGGGGAGGCATAACCACCCGCGATGCCGGTAACATGGTAAAAAGAGCAATCGAAATTGCCGAACAGCAAATGGCGAACCGCGACCAATCATAAAATGAAAAACCGCGACGTATTGGAGAGGGATGACCTTTCACAATGCCGCCGGGGAAAGTGTATTCCTCCGGCGGCGTCTTTGCCGAGAAGCCGAATAAAAGTGTAGATCCGTTTCTTTTTTCATGTTTAATTCAAACCGATTATGGCAAAGCTATAGTAACAAGCAAATAAGGCGCAGGAGGAAATTCCAATGAGCTTGGTAGAATACATTGAGTCTATTAATAGTATGCTAGAGAAAGCCAAGGGAGACACTGTCGAAGAGCCGCCTAACGATGCAAATGATTCAGAAGTGACTGTTTAATCGATAAGACCCTTCTCTACAGATAGGAGAAGGGTCTTATTTCGTTTCGCTAGCTTCCTGCGCCTTGTCCGTACAAAAGAATAAGGGCGACAGTGGTATGTTCGCTAAACAAGTGATAAAATAACGTAAGCAAATGGAAAAGCAAGAAGGTGACAACTGTGAAATATTCGATCAAGGCTCCTGCAAAAATAAACTTAACGCTTGATGTGACGAGAAAAAGAAGCGACGGATATCATGAAGTGGAAATGATTATGACAACGGTTGATCTAGCTGATCGCATTGATTTAACCGACACAGAGGACGGCCAAATAAAAATCGAGGTGTCGGAAGGCTTTGTTCCTAGTGATCAGCGTAATTTGGCGTGGCAAGCAGCCAATTTGCTAAAGCAGCGCTTTCAGGTCACTCAAGGTGTGTCAATTTACATAACAAAGCGTATTCCCGTGGCTGCCGGATTAGCCGGAGGGAGCAGTGACGCCGCTGCCACGTTAAAAGGGTTAAACCAGCTATGGAGTTTGGGGCTTGGCTTGGACGAGCTGGCAGCTCTTGGAGCAGAAATTGGATCTGATGTCCCTTTTTGCATTTACGGTGGTACAGCACTAGCGACAGGGCGGGGGGAGCGAATTCAGCCTATTGCTTCCCCGCCACCGTGCTGGGTTATATTAGCCAAGCCACCAATCGGTGTGTCAACGGCTGACACATATCGAAAGCTCTCGTTTGATTCAATCAACCATCCGAAAACGAAAATGATGATTGAGATGCTTAATCGTCAGGATTACAACGGTATTTGCAGTGAGCTTTCGAACGTATTGGAGTCTGTGACGCTTTCATCGCATCCTGAAGTCCAGCATATTAAAGATCAAATGCAGCGCTTTGGAGCGGATGGGGTCCTGATGAGCGGCAGCGGACCAACGGTTTTTGGACTTGTTGAGCGTGAATCGCGACTTCATCGAATTTATAATGGGCTACGCGGCTTTTGTCATGATGTGTATGCCATCCGGTTAATTCGCTCGTCTACTTGATGAAAGCCGTACAAAAATGATATAGTATTTTTAAATTATTCGGTTTTAAGAGAGTGACGAAAAGGTGATACCATGTAATTTTCGTCACTCGACACAATTCGCTTATTGGACGAGGAGATAACGATTCGTTCAATTTCAGATGCTTTTTGTTTGGGGAAGCGAGCTAGCCATGATAGCTGCATGAAGGCTTTAGTTGGCGCTTACTTTTTGGGACGGGGCTCTGAAGACAGGCGAGCTTGTATAGTCTTTTACCGATTTGGAGGTACTGATGAAAAAGCTTAAACGTAGTGGGCGCCTTGTGGATATGACTTATTATTTGCTCCAGCATCCGCATGAAGTGATTTCTCTTACGCGTTTTGCTGAACGATACCAATCGGCTAAGTCCTCAATTAGCGAAGATTTAGTAATCATCAAGGAAATATTTGAAGAGGAAGGCTACGGCTCATTATTAACGATTCCTGGAGCTAGCGGCGGTGTCAAATTTTTTCCGAAGATGAAGCGTAGTGAAGCAGCCACGTTAGTTGAGGATATCATTAAGCAATTAGCGCATCCGGAACGACTGTTACCAGGGGGCTATTTGTACATGATGGATGTTCTCGGCAATCCGAGGTTTAACCAGATTGTCGGCCGCCTTTTTGCTGCGGCATTAGCTGAAAAAGAGATAGATGCTGTTATGACTGTGGCTACAAAAGGGATTCCTTTAGCTTATGCTGTTGCCGGATATTTGAATGTTCCGGTAAGCATAGTCAGGCGAGATCACCGTGTAACGGAAGGATCAATGGTTAGTATCAACTATGTGTCGGGATCGACCAACCGAGTGCAGACGATGACACTCGCACGCCGTAGTCTCGATTCAGGGGCAAAGGTATTTCTAGTCGATGACTTTATGAAAGCCGGTGGGACGATTCGCGGTATGATTGATTTACTGGGCGAGTTCGAAGCCGAACTAGTTGGCATTGGTGTATTGGTAGAATCGGTCAATGTAGAGGAACAATTAGTCGATGACTATTTGTCGATTACACGTTTATCCGAGGTCAATGTGCTGGATAAAGTCATACGAGTGGATCCAGGAAATATTCTTGAGAAATTATCACCGATTTCAAAGGAGGAAGCTTAATTGAAGGCGATTTACACTAAGGAAGCACCGGATGCGATTGGACCATACTCACAAGGAATTATTGTCAATAATTTGTTTTTCAGCTCCGGTCAAATCCCGTTGACAGCCGAAGGAGAGTTAGTCGAGGGAACAGTTCAGGAGCAAACGCACCAAGTATTTCACAATTTGAAGGCTGTTTTGCAGGAAGCGGGAGCATCGTTAGAATCCGTTGTAAAAGCAACGGTATTTATTAAGAATATGGACGATTTTCCGTTGATTAATGAAGTATACGGCGAATACTTCCATACTCACAAGCCAGCACGCTCGTGTGTTGAGGTAGCAAGATTGCCGAAGGATGTTCTTGTTGAAATTGAAGTAATAGCCTTAGTCAAGGAATAAGAAAGCTCTGCTTCGATGCGGGGCTTTTTTCTAACGGCCGCTACAAGCGTAGACGTATGATGCTTCTTCCGGTTTATCGACGCTTCGTTGGGAGAGCTGTGATTCGCTGGCAGAGAGCCTTGCTTACCCAACATAACAGAGTGCTGTGTGCGAAGTCGTAGCTGCGAGCATGCGTGGAGCAGAGGATGCTTTTTGGTGCGGCATTGTCATTTGAATGAATTATCGATCAAAACGGTGGCTGAACCATTTCGGTTCGGACTGCCGTTTTTAGGTTTTTCAGCAAGTATCATTAACTTTTTAACAATTAATTATAACAAAATGACAATGTTAGCTATCATTTACGATAAAACATAATTTGAAAACAACAGAGAGAAGAATGAAAAAATTGAAAAAGTGGATGTTGGCTGCCAAGGTAATGACGGCTCGAAAGGAATATTTTATACAGTGTCTGATGGTGAACAGACTGTCTACTTATTTGGCTCGATCCATGTCGGATTAGAGGGGCTCTATCCTTTAGATCAAGCGTATGCTAATTCAGACGTTTTAGCAGTAGAGGCAGATGTTTTGAATGTTGACTAGGAGGAAATGGCCGACATGATGACGGAGTTGGGGAGCTATCCAGGAGGAGAAACCGTAAAGCCAGTTGTGGAGGTAGGGGGGTGATTTGGCAAATGGAGTATTTGAACTCACTTTCTATTGACGATCAGCTTGAGTTTTTACGCAGCGGCCTAGCTTCGATTGAGGATACTGATGAGTTTCAAGAGGAGATGGAAAAACAAATATCCGATTGGAGCAAAGGCAATATTGAAGCTTTTGCCGAAGCCCGTGACAGCGCAGGTGAAAGTACTACTGCCTATCTACTAACAAAAGAGCGCGAGCAGAACATGGCAAAGACGATCGAGGGCTACTTTGACGAAGACGATACTTACTTTGTTGTCGTTGGGGCGCTGCACTTAGTCGGCGAAGGAAGTGTACCAGACTCCTTGAGCAAAAAGGGTATACGGTGGAAGAGGGCCGCTAAGAAAAATGTGACATTTGTCAATATAAAGCAATGACAACTGTGACTAACGTTTTTATTAAGGCTGCTTTATCCTATCAATAAGATGGAGGTGAGCGGCTATGAGAATAGTTGAAATGAATGACGTTTCGAAAAGCTTTCAGAAAAAAAAGAGCGGTTCAACAAGTTACCTTGTCCATTGACGCAGGTCAAATTGTTGCCATACTTGGCCCAAACGGAGCGGGAAAAACGACGACCATCAATATGATGCTTGGGCTGCTTAATAGAGATGAGGGCAGTGTGCGAGTGCTTGGAGGCGATCCGAGGGCGCCTGATATTAAAGAAAAGATTGGCGCGATGCTCCAGGATGTTAATATTATAGACGGGTTAAAGGTTAAAGAGCTAATTGCCTTATTTACAAGCTACTATCCGAGCCCTTTGGCAAAGGATGAGCTGCTCCGGCTTGCTGGCCTTGAAGCAGAGCAGAATGCCTTTGCTGAAAGGCTCTCAGGCGGTCAGAAACGCCGACTGGGGTTTGCGCTAGCGATAGCCGGCAATCCAGAATTACTGTTTTTGGATGAACCGACGGTCGGCATGGATATTCGTGCCCGGCGTTCCTTTTGGGATACGATAAAAGGGTTTGCCGCAAAAGGAAAAACAATTATTTTTTTCAACCCATTATTTGCAAGAGGTAGACGACGTCGCGGATCGAGTCATTTTATTTCATAGAGGATCGGTTGTTGCTGACGGGACGCCTGATGAAATCAAGGGAAAACTGTCAAATCAAATCATATCCTTTTATTGTGACAAAACAGAATTCGAGCAAGCCATTAAGCAAATTCCCCATGCAAAAAAAATTTACGAAAAAAAAGGAAAGGTCTATATCGAAACAGATAATTCCGATGCAGTGGTAGAATCCATTTATCGGAACAAGCTAACGGTCAGGAATTTAAGCATTGAACAAGGCAGATTAGAAGAGGCTTTTGAACAATTAACGACAGATGAGAAAGGAGCCAGCTGAATGAATATCCTTTGGATGCAGTGTAAAATGGAATCGATCCGTATTTTAAGAAATCGTTACTTTCTCATTTTTTTCAATCCTGATGCCAATCACGTTTTATTTTATTTTTACCAGAATTGTGAATACGGGTATTCCGAATCCGGAAGAGTGGCAGGCGCGATACTTAATGTCGATGGCCGCTTTAGTGTCATGGGTTCAGCGCTCATGTCGCTGAGTATTCGTAATGTCGAGGAACGTTCTAAAGGCTGGTCCCTTCTTTTTAAAGTGACACCACTTCCTGACAGTGTTTATTTTCTTGCCAAGATGGTTGGTCAATCCGTCGTCCACCTTCTCTCAATTATGGCCGTTTTTATTGTAGGCGCATTGATCAATGGTGTCCAGCTCCCATTAACGACTTGGCTATTAAGCGGAATGTGGCTTCTGGTTGCCTCTTTTGCTTTTATGGCATTAGGTACTTTAATCGGACTGATGAAAAAGGTCGATACGGCCATGGGGGTAAGCAACGTGCTTTATCTCGTTTTAGCGGTGATAGGCGGTTTATGGATGCCGCTTGACGTTTTCCCGGAGCTATTGCAGGCGATTGGGAAATGGCTACCTTCCTACAGTTTTGCCAACGGCGCTTGGCAGCTTGTTGTTGGTGAAGTGCCGGAATGGAGAAATGGATTTATACTGATCGGTTATGCTCTTATATTTATGGTATTATCAGTATATATTAGGAGAAAGCAAGAGGCGGTGTAGTT
>BAXO01000080.1 GCA_001310555.1 Bacillus sp. JCM 19058 | reverse complement strand
TTCGACAGGAGAGCTACTTGATCCGACAGGAGAGCTTTCGGTTTCGACGGGAGAGCTCTTTTTTTCGACGGGAGAGCTCTTTTTTCGACGGTTGGCCGGAATTCGACGATTCTCCTCCTGATCCGACGGGAGAGCTTTCCGATTCGACAGGAGAGCTACCGATTCCGACGATTCAGCAAGATTTCGTCGGAATTCCTTTGGGCCGACTAGTGCAGCTCAGGGACTTCAAATTTAGGCTTAGCCATAAGGACATGTTGTGAAAGGCAAAAAAAGCCCGGGTTAGCTTCCTGCACAATTGCAGAACCGGGGTTAGTAGGTGTCATGATCGTCGTATTCCGGATCGGAAACAACGATGACGACCCGTCGATTTAGCCTTAGGTTATCCTCATCCGTATTTGGCACAATCGGCCTTGTCGAACCGTAGCCAGTAGCCATAAAGCGGTTCGCTTCAAGCGAATGATTGTCGATCAAGTAGCGGATGACGCTGCTAGCCCTCGCACCAGATAATTCCCAATTGGATGGATAGCGTGCCGTTGAAATTGGTCTGCTATCAGTATGTCCTTCAACTTTAACCATATTTGGAATTGCCATTAACAAGGTGCCGACCTTGTCTAAAAACGGCTCTGCCTCCGGAAGGAGTTCAGCTTCCGCGGTTTCAAATAGAGTTTGCTCCTGTAGCACAAGAACCACGCCACGGTCGTCTCTTGTCGCTGATACCATATCTGACATCTTGTGCTCCTGCAGGAAACTCTGAATCTCTGAAAGCAGAACATCCATATCTACTTCTTCTTGTCCGTCTGGCATCGATTCCAAATCGATGCTGTCCGAATCGATTTCCCTTTGCTCCGACTGGTGCTCAAATTCGACAGCAGACGGTAGAAAGTCGAAAAACTGGTGCTGCTGAAACGATTCAGCAATGTCTCGGAACTTTTGGGCATCAATACTCGACATCGAAAATAATAAAATAAAAAAAGATGAGAATTAACGTAACCATGTCTGAATAGGTTACCATCCAATTCGGCGCACCCGTCTTCTTTTTTTTGTATCCTACGCCTGATCATCTTGCTCACCTGATCTTTTCTTTTGAGACGTTTTCGAATAAGCGCTGAGCTTTTCTTTTAGGATTTGAGGGTTCTGTCCCGATTGAATGCTGATCACACCTTCGATGATCAATTGCTTGAAAAATACTTCTTCTTCCGTTTTGTTTTCAAGTTTTTTGGCAATCGGATTAAAGACAAGATTGGCCAACACGACGCCATATAAAGTGGTCAGCAAGGCTAGTGACATAGAAGGTCCTAGAGAAGTAGGGTCATCCATCGTCTGCAGCATCATCACCAGGCCAACCAATGTACCGATCATTCCCCAGGCAGGGGCATAATCGCCAGCTTTTTCAATAATGGAACGACCTTTTCGATGACGGTCTTCTAAAGAGACGACCTCTGCCATCATAATATCTTTAATCATTTCAGGATCGATTCCATCTACAGCTAGTAGGACACCTTTTTTTGATAAAGGGCTCGTCTACTTCTTGCACATCCGTTTCAAGCGAAAGTAGTCCCTCGCGTCTAGCCTTCCCTGATAATTCGACAAATGTGGCAATTAACTGGTCAAGATCGTATTCAACTGATTCGAAAGCTTCCTTAAATACTCTAGGGGCTCCACGCAATTCATCAAATGAAAAAGTTACGACAATTGCTGCAATGACACCGCCAATTACGATTAGAAAGGAAGCCAAGCTTATAAAATAAACAAATCCTGATATACCAGAATCTGAAAAAAACCGCCAATAAAATAATCGTAAAGCCAAGTAATATTCCTATCGGCGTTAACAGATCGATTTTTTTTCATATTCCTCTCCCTGTCTATTTTAAAACCGTTAACCTTTATATAAGCAACGGAATCGTTACAGGCGCTACAGCAAAATATAAGTCGATGGCTCGACGATTAGCCTATCGTTGATAGCTCCCGCTACGATTTTGTTGTTTGTCTGAATTCAATACGGTGTGGTAACACAACGATATGCTCGGCAACGTCTTCTTTATTCATATATTTTGTGAGCAACCGCATAGAAACAGCACCGATATCGTAAATTGGCTGAACAACCGTTGACAGCATCGGCCTAACCATTGTCGCCAAACGTGTATTGTCAAAGCCGATAACCTCAAGATCGTCGGGAATTTGATACCCCTTATCCTGTGCCCCATGGATTACCCCTAGCGCCATTTCATCGGTTGAAGCGAAAATCGCCGTCGGTTTCTCATCAAGCTGAAGGAACGTATCTACTGCTTCTACACCGGAATCGTGTGTATAATCCCCAATCACAATTAACTTTTCATCAAACTCAATCCCATTTTTCTCAAGTGCATTCCGATACCCACTAAACTTTTGAAAGCCGTTGACCGGATCGTCTAAAGTTCCAGAAAGCATTCCAATGTTCTTATGTCCGTTTTTAATTAAATGACCAATGGCATCCTCAACTGCCTGCTGATAATCGATGTTCACAGATGGCAGTTCCTTGTTCGTATCCAAAGTAGCTGCGAGGACGATCGGCACTGGAGACAATTTAAACTGTTCCGCGTGCTCCTGCGTAATTTGACCACCCATAAAGACAATTCCGTCTACCTGCTTTTCGAGTAACGTATTAATCAAATGGATTTCTTTATCTTTATTTTGGTCTGAGTTACAAAGGATAATATTGTATTTGTACATCGTAGCGATATCCTCGATTCCTCTCGCCAGCTCAGAAAAAAAGATGCTCGAAATATCGGGGATGATTACACCGACAGTTGTTGTCTTTTTACTTGCTAGCCCTCTGGCAACAGCATTTGGCCGGTAGCCAAGGCGTTCAATTGCCTCCAGCACTTTTTTTTCTAGTTGTCGGTTTTACATTAGGGTTGCCGTTGACAACGCGGGAAACAGTAGCCATCGACACTCCTGCTTCTCTTGCTACATCATATATTGTTGTATTCACTCTAATCCTCCTCATAAATTTAACGTAACAATAAGTTTGTATAGTTATCATACGATACAAATGGGAGGTCCGCAACGTCTTTACTCTACTAATATCGACACTTTTGAAAAATTTTTCACAAATTTTTCATTGCGATTCGCTTCCATTTGACAATAATTATTCCCACTTTTTTTGTAAAACTATTATTCTTTCCACCACTATTTTCAAATCGGTGACAGAAAACTTGCTCTAAAAAGCTTTATCAAGCGGAAAACATAAAAAAACGATTAACATTTACGCAAAGAAAGCGTGCAGTTTGTCGTCATTTCTTTCTTCAATATTATAAAGCACGTTTATTAATTTGACTTTAAAGTCATAACATAAATTGTAACTAAAAAGATTAAAGCTATTATTCATCGCAGAAGTTGATTCGTCGTTCACTCCGAACGTGCGAAATAAAAAAAAAGAAGAGCATTGAAACATTGCCCTTCTTTGCCGCTCATATTTTGAATTTATTTTTTTGTACAGACCGGAAGCTTGAAGCTCATCAATAAAGGCATTGAATTGCGGGATATCCATTTGCTGGGCAGAGTCAGAAAGTGCAACTGCCGGATCCGGATGAACTTCCGCCATAACGGCATCCGCCCGATCGCTAATGCAGCCTTTGCCGTTGGAATTAATAAATCGCGCCTCCCAGTTGAGTGGGTAACATCGACAAGAACCGGAAGATGGGTTTCCTGTTTTAAAATCGGTACGGCTGAAATATCCAATGTGTTCCGCGTTGCTTTTTCATACGTGCGAATCCCGCGTTCACAAAGCATCAGTTTGCCGTTCCCCTTCGAGACGACGTATTCAGCCGCATGAATGAATTCTTCAATCGTAGCTGAAAGACCGCGCTTCAGCAAGACTGGTTTATCAACAGACCCAACCGCTTTTAGTAGCTCGAAGTTATGCATATTTCTTGCCCCAATTTGAATAACATCAACATAGTCAACGGCGAACTCTACGTCAGCTGGATTTACGATCTCGCTGATGACAGCCATATCGAGTTCTTCGGCGACTTGCTTTAAAATCTTCAACCATCTAGCCGAGACCTTGAAAGTCGTATGGTGATGTTCGCGGTTTAAAGGCCCCTCCTCTAAGCAGCTTCAAACCTCTCTCTTTCATTGCTTTAGCCACAGTAGCGACCTGATCGTAGCTTTCAACTGCACACGGTCCCATGATTAAGCGTTGGTCACCATCCCCGATTGTTTCACCTCTAACCTCAACAACCGTATTGTCCGGATGCTTTTTCCGTGATACGAGCAATGCTTTGCTATTATCGTCCTCCTGTAGTTCAAGACTAGCCTTAAATATTTGTTTGAAAATATGCTGTAACGTTGATGTTTCAAACGGTCCTTTATTGTTATCAGCAATGTGATCAAGCATTTTCCTTTCCCGAACCGGGTCAAACCGATTAACACCTTGCTTTCCTTTTACTTTACCAATCTCCTGAACGAGTACTGCTCGTTCATTAATTAATTCTAAGAGCTGTAAATTCACTTTATCCAGCTCGGCCCTTAACGTGTCGATTTGCTCATTGCTCAATTCTCCCACTCCTTTTTCTCGCTATCTTCTTTGTAATTAGGATTCATTATAAAGGATATTCCGGAGAATGTCACTACTTATTTCTTTATTAATTAAACGCTTTTAAGCGCTAAAGTAAACTGGCGTTATCCTTCCTTCGACAAGGCGCTTTTAAATAGCTACTGACAACCATCCTTTTTCCGTTGCTAGTATGGGCACCACGGTCATGATCCTCAGAAAAAACTGGCCAATACGTGCACGCGGCATCTGTCCGATAACTCGCTTGGTTGGCAGAAAAAATAATCTATTTGTGAAAACTGCCGTCCCCTAAGTCTATTCTAATTTTTTTTGCCAGCTAATATTTCTAAATCGACGGTTATATGAGCTGACTTTTCTGCTAATAGAGGTTTTGCTTGTTCCTCTGTCATTGTCCAGGCTAAAGGAGTCATTTGAATAAGCGAGCGAATCGAGGAATGATTGAGGGCAACAGTATATCTCAATTTTGAATGAGCTGTCACTTGGAAATTGTTATTAAACCGTTCGACCGTATTCGCATTCGAATAAGATTGCCTTTCATTATCTTTGAATATTGTTTGTCTTAATTCTTTTAAGTGACTGCTTTGAGGAACAACTTTAACCACTAATCCATCCGCCTTCAGCAGTCTATTAAATTCTCCATAATTTGAAGGTGAGAGAATGTTAAGAATAACATCAAAACGCCCATCCTTAAATGGTGTGTTTGCCAGATCAGCAACAGCCCAAATCCTATCGGTATAGTTTTTTGAAGCGACTATAGTACCTTCTTTAGAAATATCAATTCCAACGCCTAAATTAGGGCGGATCCGATCGCAAATGCTTGCGAGAAGCGAACCATCGCCACACCCCATGTCGATTAAAGCTGCTGAGCCTCTAACATGCTTATTTATTATTTTGGCAATTGTATCGCTAAGTGGTGTAAAAAGCCCTTCCTCTACAATGAGTTTCGCCCGCGCTTCAAAAAGCTCCTTACTGTATTTCGACTTTATCGGGCGAGTCAATAAATTGAGATATCCTGCTTCGCAAAGTCGAACGTATGGTTATTTGCGCAAATTAAACTTTTTAGTTGGACTATTTTCATTGATGAACCACAATTAGGACATTTAAAAATAGACTCATGCTCGCTTACAAATTCCGCACTCTTCATTCTTTTATTCATTGTCGACAACGAAGTCACCTCATTCTTACGTTTAAGAGCAAAATTATGTTTAACTTCAAAAATTGATCAAGGGTTTTCTTTTACAAGCCCTACACTTTTAACAACCTATTGGAAGATTGGATTTAACATGATATTAACCTAAGCGAAGTAATTTCGCAAAAGCGTGGTGTTATTTATGAATTTGAATAATTCACCTTTTAAAAGCCTTTAATATTTGCTTAAATAGCAATAATCACCTTGATTAAATCATTCGCTAATTCCGTATTTAAACGAAAATTATACAATGTAACTTTTTGCTAGGAGGTAAGATTTTTTTTGAATTCAGTTGAGTCTATTAGAGATGAGATTTTTGAAACTATTACTAAGAATTTTGGGATAAGGATTAAAGACTGTTCTCAAATAGAGCTAGGTTATTTGAATCTAAAATGGAAAATAAAAACTGATAAAGGGGATTTATTCGTTAAACAATACAATAAAATTTGATACCCTGAACATTTATGGAATGGGTTAGAAATTTCTCTGACTAAACAAGCGTATTTAAATAAAATGGGGATTCCTTGCCCGAGTTATTATCTTATCAAAGGAAAAATGTATTAGTAACTCCCTCTGATGAACGCTTTGTCTTAATGAGGTTCTGTAATGGAAATATGATTAGACCCGGTGGGGCAAAAGAGGAACAAATGCATAGCTTAGGGCAAATAGTTGGAAAGATCCATAGAATTTTAAACTCTAAAATAAATGAAAAGTCCAAATTACACTGGGACATACGGATGAAAGAAAGTATGATTGAAAACTGGAATAAAAGATGGATTGAGGCTCTTAATAGTCATTGCGAAAAAAACGCTTATTGCATTAGATAAACAAAAGGAAATTATTGAGCAAATTAATATGGAGATATTCTCTCAATGTGAAAAGGGCTGGGGGCATTGGGATTTATTTGTAGATAATATGTTGTTTAACCCTACGCATGTGTCTGCAATACTTGATTTCGATCGAATGAATTTTGTCTATCCCGAATTTGACATTTCAAGACCTATTTTATCTTGCTGTTTAGAAAACGGTTATTTAAATACAAACAGCGTGTCAGCATTTATAAAAGGCTATCGAGAATACTCAAGCCTAACAAAAGAGAAATGTATACGGTCAATCAAACTTACTTGGGGAAAGAAGCAGAATGGATTCGAGCTGAAAACGCTCAGGATTCTTCACCATTAAAGAGGTTTAGAGAGGAGAATATGTGGATCACAGATAATTGGAGTAATTTAGATAGTGTTTTACCATAAGAAATCTGTAAAATGTCGAAGCACCTACTGTCTAGGTCGTAACCTAACAGAAACGTGCTGACAGGAGAGTATTGCCGAGTTCGGATCGATAGCTCCTTCTCTTTGAAAGAGCTTCACGGTTCAATATCATCCAGAATCACCTTTCTCTCGAACACAAACACTTAACGGTTCGTATCGCTAGCTACAATAGCTTTCCTTACGCAAAAATGGACACTATCACAGTACATACATAATAAATTAATCCCTTTTCCTGTTTGAATCTTTCTTTTTCAACCCTTACTTTGAAACTAAAGTTCTAGTAAAATAAGAATAAACAAATTGAAATGCAGGTGATTTATTTGACAGAGCTTTCGACCTCACCTTTCTTTGCCCTCGATATCGGAACTCGTTCCGTTGTTGGCTTGCTGCTTAAGCAATCGGGTGAACAGTTTGAGCTATTGGACCTAGAAACGATTGAGCATACCGAACGCTCCATGCTTGATGGACAAATTCACGACATCCCTTCAGTGGCTGCGGTCATTGCAAGGGTTAAGCATAAACTCGAAGAGCGCAACGGCCCATTAACTAAAGTCTGTGTTGCAGCGGCAGGGCGCTCCTTGAAAACGAAACGATCTTCCTATGAAATCGCTATAAAAGGAAAACCGATGCTAGAGCGAAATGATGTGCTTCATCTTGAATTAAGCGCTGTGCAACAAGCTCAGTATGCCCTTGCCAAAGAGCAGGAAAAAGAGTTTGTTTCCCATTATTATTGTGTCGGCTATTCTGTATTGACTTATCTCCTTGATGGTGAACGCATTGGGAGCCTACTTGAGCAAAATGGAGAAACAGCAACTGTCGAAGTCATTGCGACCTTTCTACCTAAGATCGTAGTCGAATCGCTGCTTACAGCTCTTTCTCTCGTCCATCTCGAACTTGAAGCACTGACACTCGAACCAATAGCAGCGATCAATGTCCTTATTCCCCCATCGATGCGCCGTCTGAATGTCGCTCTTGTCGATATCGGTGCGGGCACATCCGACATTGCCTTAACAGATGAAGGTACTGTTACAGCCTATGGTATGGTTCCAGTAGCTGGTGACGAAATTACTGAGGCGCTTAGCGATCATTTTCTGCTAGACTTTCCGGATGCAGAAGCGGTAAAGCGTGAGCTCAGCACGAAAGATGAAGTAGAAATAAAAGATATTCTCGGCTTTGAAACACTCTATGCAAAAGAAGATATTGTTGCGCCAATTACTTCGGCGATCCAAACTTTAGCGCGCTCTATTAGTGAAGAAATTATCCGACTAAATGGAAAAGCGCCAAAGGCTGTCATGCTCGTCGGAGGCGGTAGTATGACCCCTAATTTGACAAAGCATCTAGCCGATGCCTTACAGCTGCCGAGTAATCGCGTCGCAATTCGCGGAATGGAGGCGATTAAAAAGCTAATGACTGCAGACGGGATTCACGTGGACCCGAGTTCGTTACACCAATCGGAATTGCTATCGCAGCAAAAGAAAACCCAATTGAATATGTGAGTGTACTCGTAAATGACGAGAAATTGCGCTTGTTTG
Source organism: Bacillus sp. JCM 19058 (assembly GCA_001310555.1). The sequence continues at coordinate 15,790 of BAXO01000080.1, read as the reverse complement.
ACGTCAACGTCTAACCGTTGGGGATGGACTGATGGCAGCAGGGATCGATATTTCGAAGCTATATGGTAAGCCTGGTCTAGCAAAGATGGCAACCGTCCAAAATCGCCTTATTTCTATTCCGGGGGAGCATGGGCAACCCCCACGGCTTTTGAAAAATGGAGAGCCCACCTCCTTTGATGCCCCACTTGAACCCAATGATCAAATTCATGTCGAACGGGGGGCAAACGGAAAGCAGGCCAACGTTACAATTAAGGAGCTTCTCGGGGAAGTACCTCAGCTTTCCATTACGATTAACGAAACAGCCGTAGAGATTCCGGCAACGATTAAGTGCAATGGGGCAATAGTTCAGGAGATGGCAGAGGTACAGGAACGCGATGTATTGACAATCGAATTCCCTACCACTGTTAAAGAAATCTTGACTGCATTACATATTCCGCTTGAACCGTTCTGCGCTTTTTCAGTGACGGTAAACGGTAAGACGGTGAATTTAGCAAATTTGACAAATACTATTCGAAAAAATGGAAAAGCGGTTACCCTCGAAGATTCGGTAGAAAATCATGATCGATTTGAATGGCTAGAGCAAGCGCTTCCTGAAAAAGCAACTGTTCATTCATTAGCCACTGCCCTAAATATAGAATGCGTTATGAAAATTGAAGTCTTTTTTAATCACAAGCCGATCGTACTCGAAAAACAAGTGATTGAAGTCAAAAAAGAACAAGTACCCATGTCTTGCTCCGATTCGATTGCAGCCGGCGATAAGCTGACAATGTTAGAAAGAAACGTTGAGCCCTTCATCTTGCAAGACATTTTTGCTAAAGTCGAGCTTGAGCTTCCTCTGAAAAGCAAGCAAATGATCCGACTGAGAAAGAATGGGCAGGAAACGAGCTTTACTGCTCCACTTACTAATGGAGATCACATCGATTTAATTGTCGATGACTCCAAGTCCTGAGCAGCGAGTCCTCTCCCTCTTGCATTTTTGTGATGATGATGTCTTTTAATCCTGGTAACATCGTGTAAAATTCATATTCGCGCAGCTCTCCTTTACTTGTTTCTCAACAATTCAAGGATACTGGATAAAGGAGGCTGCGTGTATTTTTTTTACCTCAATTGTTCCTCGACCCCAACATATATTGTAGAGCCAAAAAAATAAGCTTATTCACGAACGATGGTCGTGAATAAGCTTATTGCATCATTTAACGTTACGTATTTTGGGTTTCGGCTTCCTCCGAAACTTTACTTTGAATATCATCGATTTCCTGCTTAACATTTTCTTCAACTTCTTCACCTGCTGAGCCAGGCTCGCCCGTTAGGTCTTCCGACAGTTCATTTGCAGCTTCTGTCACGCCTTCAGCTTCTGCTCTTGCATTCTTAGTAGCTTCCTTCACTTTTTCAACAACTTGGGCCGACTGATCGGAAACAACTTTAGCCAGATTAGACGATTTTTCCTTTGCGTAATTTGCCCATTCATTCCCTTTTTCATAGGCAGTCGATGTCAATTCGGTCGTTTTATTACGAGCAATTTGTGCTTGTTCATTTAAATCACTGCGCAGTTCCTTACCCGATTTTGGCGCTAATAATAAAGCTGTCGTCGCCCCTACTATTCCACCAATTAATGTTCCAATCAAAAAAATCCTTCGTATTCATATCCGCCATTTGATAACTCCTCCTTAATAAAAATCAATTCTCATCATTATTTTTTTCACGGCGTTGACGGGCTTTGAATCTAGTATAGAAGTCAAGAATAACATTTCCCCACTGAACCGCCTGAGCTATATTTTCGGACTGCTGAATGGCTTGGTTTGAGATTGTACTCGACACATGCTTGATCGAGTGATTCACTTGCTGTACTGAATCTCCCAAGTCCTTTACCGTCGTAAAAACAGTGTTTAGTGAATCGGTTTTACGTTGGATCTCGTCTGCCAAACGGTTCGTTCGATGCAAAAGCTCTTCTGTCTCTTTTGTTATTCCATTAATTTGTTTTTCCAGACCTGCCATTGTATTGGCACATGATCCAGTGTACGGTTGGCTAATATCAGTGTACGAACTAAATATATCACTAATACGGCAAATGCCACAGCCGCAATAATTGCACTTATGTAAAGTAATATTTCCATGATGTATGCACCTCCTCTTGCTTAAAGAGTACCCCCTTTTTCAGTGGTTAAACTTCCCTGACTCATTTACTTCTCGAAATATAGACAAATTCCTGCAACTTTTTTTGCTTAACTTGTTAAGATCGCTTTTTTTTCAGATACAATGGAAAAGAACTAATAAGGAGGAATGTCTCTATGAAAGACCCTAGATTAGAAACGCTAGCTCAAAAAAATTATTCGGTATTCCATCGATTTGCAAAAAGGGGAAAAAGTATTAATTGAAAACTTTGGCCTCCAGCGTGAGTTTGTTTCCGCACTTGTCCGCGAAGCTTACAAGGTCGGAGGTTACCCATTTGTATCATTAAAGGATCATCAAGTGAATCGCTCTTTACTGTTAGGGGCGGAGCAAGAACAGCTAGAGCAGCTTGCTCAGTTTGAAGCCAATGTGATGAGCCAGATGGATGCCTATGTCGGCTTAAGGGCAGGAGACAATATTTCTGAGTTCAGCGATGTTCCCTCAGAAAAAAAATGAGTATGTACGGAAAAACGGTAACGTCAAAGGTGCATCAAGAAATAAGAGTCCCAAAGACAAAATGGGTCGTCTTGCGCTTTCCAACTCCATCCATGGCGCAGTTAGCTAATACAAGCATTGAGGCGTTTGAAGATTTTTACTTCAATGTTTGCAATATCGATTATCAAAAATGAATACAGCGATGGAGCCGCTAGTTCAATTACTCGACAAAACGGACCGCGTTCGCATAACCGGACCTGGAACTGACTTATCCTTTTCTGTTAAAGGTATTCCTTCGGTAAAGTGTGCCGGGCATCTCAACATCTGACGGGGAAGTGTATACGGCTCCTGTTCGCAATTCGGTTAACGGTGTCATTACATACAATACCCCTTCACCTTATCAAGGCTTTGTTTTCGAACAAGTATCTTTAACCTTTCAGGACGGAAAAATAACGGAAGCAACAGCTAACGACAGCGACCGTATCAACAAAATATTCGATACGGATGAGGGTGCCCGTTTTATTGGAGAATTTGCTATCGGTGTCAACCCCTATATTCAGCATCCGATGAAGGATATTTTGTTTGATGAGAAAATTGATGGCAGTTTTCACTTTACACCTGGCCAATGCTATCAGCAGGCGTCCAACGGCAATAACTCATCGATCCATTGGGACATGGTCATGATTCAGCGTCCCGAATATGGCGGCGGTGAGATTTTCTTTGACGATGTGCTCGTTCGCAAAGACGGGCGATTTGTCTTGCCACAGCTCGAGCCTTTAAATCCCGAGAATTTGAAATGAACGTCAATTCTCTGTACAGAACGGAAAATAAAAGCGAGGGGAATCGACGAATAGTCGATTCTCTTTTGCTACCATCGGTTTCAAAAATACCATTGTGACTTAAATACCTTGCCTAGTGTAGAAAATAGGATTTCAAAGCGATGTTCCCTGTTGACAGGATGATATCTTCATCTCTTAAGCCCGTCGCTACGGCTTCGGCTGAAGTATCGACCGGCTGCCAGACCTCTTCCTGACTGTACTGATTCACCAAATCGACAATTTCCGGATAATGCTGGATCAGCTCGCCGCACAGGATGAGTCTATCCGGGTTATACAAGCAAACAATTGTATTCAGCGAAACAGCAATAAAAAAAGCTGTTCTTTCAAGAAGGCTTTGTGCCCAGGACTCTTGCTTTCTTGCCGCCTTGTACAACGCATGAATATCATTGATCGGTTCGATCGTACGGCTTTCCTTTAACAGTGCATATTCTGTGACGTACGTTTCTAGACAACCCCTTTTTCCACAGGAGCAAAGATTCCCGAATGGCATCACTGTCAGATGTCCGAGCTCTCCTGCCAAGTTTGCACCGTCGCGAAAGACTTCCCCTTCCGATATAAATGCGGAGCCGACACCGTTCCCGACCTCGATTAGCGCCAGTCTGTTATTCATGCTGTTATATTGATATTCCGCCTGAATTTTAACTTTTAAATCATTGTCAACATAAATAGGAACCGGGAAGCTCTCTTGAATTTTTTTCCTTTACATTTACGTTTCTCCAGTCTAATAAGGTAGAATACCGGACAATCCCTGCCGCAAAATCGACGATACCTGGGATGCCCATGGCCAAGCCGACTAATTTGTGCTTCGGTATTTGCAAGGTGGCAAGGAGCTGATTAATGCTTTCGACTACTAGGTTCAACGTCGCGGAGGGTGTCGATTTTTGGGCGAAATGAGTGATGCTTATCGAATCAATGAGCTCGCCTTTAAAATTGACAAGACCAATATGGATGCTCCTCTTCTTGAGCAAAATGCCAGCAGTATAGGCCCAGTCTTCCTTCAGGGCAAGCATGACCGCCTTGCGTCCTACTCCTCCCGAAAACTTGGACGTTTCATAAATTAAGCCTTGCTCAATCAGCTCATTAACAAGCCGGCTGACAGCAGTAGCACTCATTCCGGTCTCATTCGCAATTTCAATTCGCGAAATGAGCCTTTTTGATAATGCCAAGAATCATTCGTTTATTATGCTGTTTAATTTGCTCCTGATCTTGCTTGACACTTTGCTTCATAAAATAGTCTTCCTCCCTATGTCGTCCAGTCTGTAACGTCGAGCCTCCTTATGCTCCGCTTAGAGGAGGTGTCTTATTCCGTAAAAAAAATCCCAATAAAATGATGGGGAGAAGCCTGCAATTAGCAAACTCCCCCTTTATGCTCGTTCCCTTATTTTTTAAAGCTCTGTAAAAATTGAACCGCATCGCCAATGTCTTTCACCGGCTGCTCTCGCACTTCACGCTCAATCGTTAAATAGCCGTTATAGCCAATCTCCTGTAATGCCTGGAAATAAGCGTTAAAATCTAGATCCCCTTTCCCAAGGGCCATTTCTTTAAAAAAAACTCTCCGTCCGCGACCATTTCAGCAATCTTATCATGATCCGTGCCGCCACCGTAGCCTAAAAAGCCATATAAATCTCGTGGATCGACCGGTTTATAGCGGATTCCATCCTTTGCATGAGTATGGACGATATAATCCTTTAATACTTTAACGCCTTCAACTGGATCGTCCCCGGTAACCATAATCATGTTAGCCGGATCAAAATTCACGGAAACTCCATCTGTCCGTAAAGTGTCAAGAAATGCTTTCAAATGTCTCGAGGTTTCTGGTCCTGTTTCGATTGCAAAATACGCATTCATCTCTTTGGCAAACAGTCCTAGCTCATCACATACCGATTGCATATTATCATAAATAGCCGAACTCGTGTCATCAGGTACTATGCCGATATGAGTCGTTACGATATTTGTACCAAGCTCAGCGCCTAGCTCCATAATTCGCTTCGATTTGTCCATCTTTTCTACGTTTTCTGCTTTGTCCTGAAAACCATGGCCGCCTAAATCACCGCAAAGTGCCGATATCTCAAGCCCAAGCTCTTCAATGTAAGACTTCAGTTCTTGACGCGCAGCGGGCGTCAGGTTTTCCGGGTCCATTTCCCCTGATACTGCGTAAATCTGAACGCCATCAGCTCCGAGCTCCTTTGCCTTTTTTTTAAGCCTTCGCGCAGCGGAAGCTGGAAGCTGTCAACGATAACACCGATTTTGTTCGTAATTTTTATAGACTGTGTCATTCAAACACCACCTCACATTTCTTTTCAGCAGCTTCGTAAATCCCCGTTAATATTTTCATGATTTCTACCCCGTCTTCAACAGGCGCAATTACTTCAGCACCATTCAGGCAGCTGTCAACAAAGCCTTGAACCTCTCCAAGGAACGCTTTTTCAAAATCAAAAGACAAGTGATCCACCTGAGGCTCAATATTCAAAATCGTATTATTCTCTTCACTAACAATGTGCAAAGCTGGCTCTAGCTCTGCGCCACCCTTTGTTCCATATAGTTTCACGGACAGTTCATCCTTTTTCGCATGCAACGTAAAAGAGACGTCTACGGAGAGAGAAGCGCCGTTTTCGAACGTAATTAAGGCATTGGCCATATCTTCAACTGTATTGTTGTTGGCGTCATAGTCCGCCGCTTTATAAAAGCTCAGATTTTCAATATTGTTGCGGTTACCGAGTAAATGATACGTATGACCGACAATCGACTTCACTTTCGGCTTGCCCATCAAATACCAGCAAATATCGATCACATGTACGCCGATATCAATTAAAGGTCCTCCACCTGAACGCGATTTGTCTGAAAACCAGCCGCCTGGGTTACCGAGCCTACGAATGCACGTTGTTTTTGCATAATAAATATCACCAAGTCGACCTTTGTCAATAAATGATTTCAAAACATTCGTATTCGTAGCAAAACGGCGTACGAAGCCAACCTGAAGGATTTTGTTTGTCCTTTTGGCCGTTTCCTCCACTTTAAGAGCTTCCTCCATCGTCATACATAGAGGCTTTTCGACCAGTACATGCTTATCGGCCTCCATCGCCTTAATGGCAATGTCTGCATGCGAGTTATTCCACGTACATATGCTGACTGCTTCAATTGACGTATCTGCAAGAACTTCCTCCAGCGATTGATATACTTTAGGAATATTATATTTCTTTGCTTTTTCGCCCGCTCGCTCGACTGACAAATCATAGACTCCGGCCAAATCTACGTTCTCCAGCTTAGAATAAGGGCCGAAATGCATATCAGATATCGAGCCTGCCCCGATTACACAAACTTTTAATTTCCTCATTTTTTTCTCTCCCTTAAACTTATTTGGTATATTTCTTCTTCAAACCTCGTTCCAAATCCTTCTTACATTATCCATTCCAATTTTAGATCCGGTTTGAGGATCTTCCATCCCTTCAAATTCCACAGTCAGATAACCGTCATACCCAGCACTCTTCAACAGTTTAAAGGCTTCGCGAATGTTAATATCTCCATGACCTACGATGCGCCGCGCAAATAATTACCATTAACAGATCGGAACCATTTACCTTCTCCCGGATTTTCATAGTACGGCCGAATATAAAAGTCTTTAACGTGAACGACATTAGCGTAACCAACATTTTTCTTTACGCCGACCAACGGTTCCTCATCTGCACAAAGAAAGTTGCCAATATCGAGTGTTGTCTTAAAGTTGTCTCGATCAACGGCACGGAGCACGCTTAAGACGCGGTCGCTCGATTGAACGTTGAATCCGTGGTTCTCGATTGTCGTCGTAATTCCGTATTGCGCCGCGTGATCGGCAATCAACTGGCTTCCTTTGACCATTTTATCAAAGTGCTTTTCAAAATAATGAATCGTCATATCCTCTGGAGGAAGCGTAAAGGCTGTTACATCGTGACGGACGCTTTTTATTCCAAGACGGTTCGCAATATCGATATGCGTTTTAATCCGGTTTACTTCTTCTTCAAAAGCTGTCTCGTTCTCCTGTACAAAGTTTGCTGGAAACGAATAACCGGACAATTCAATTCCCACGGAATTTGCTTTTGCTTTAATTGCATCAGCAAGCTCGGGATTATCGACGACCGTATACCCGTATGGGACGAGTTCAAGATGCTCCCCGCCATGATCCGCAACCCATTGAACGACATCCAAAATTGATAGTTTGCCAGATTTAATCTCTTGGACCAAACTGTATGAACTTAAACCAACTTTCATTACGATCCACACTCCTTTTTAGGCTCATTACCTTTAATTAATAACATGATGTTATTAATTCTTAAAAAAAATAGCCGATTCCCCAGTTTTTTTTCATTTAACACCCTCTTATGATCGTTTATTTGATGCATAAGTGTTAATTATTTTAGCCATTGTCGTTTGGCTACGCTTACATCTTTATCTTAGCGGCTCTGCTCTTATTACACAAGTATTTTTTTGCTGCTTTTTTTATAAGCGGTGAAATATTTTAGTCCCACATCTCATTCGTCACGTCGGCTTGAAAATGGTTGGAAGACGAAGCAGCGCTACTCCGTCCTCCAGATCGTCTTAAGCTAATGATTCCTCGTAGGCACGCTGAAACTTTTGAATATCGCCAGCCCCCATGAACAGAAGCGTACTGTCCTGATGCTTCTTTAATGAATCGACTTCATCCTCTGATAAAACCCTCGCATTCGGGATTAATACTAGCAAATCGTCGATCGTTAAGCTGCCTGCATTTTCGCGGCAGAGCCAAATATGTCACACAAATAGACGACATCTGCTTCCTTTAGTGAATTCGCGAATTCATTTAAAAAGGCTTTCGTCCTCGTAAACGTGTGTGGTTGAAAAATTGCTACGACCGGCTGCTCAGGATACTTTTTCTTTGTTGCTTCAATCGTTGCGGCGATTTCTGTCGGATGATGGGCATAATCATCAATGACTATTTGCCGTCCTATTTGCTTTTCGCTAAAGCGTCTCTTTACACCTTTAAATGTCTTTAAATGCTGTTCCACAACATCCGCAGGAACATTCTCATAGTGACATAATGCGATGACTCCTAATGCGTTCAGGACATTATGATTTCCGAAGCCGGGTGTCGTAAAGCGCCCGTATAAATTGTTCCGGACAAACACTTCAAATGTGGTTCCTTCACTGCTCACTTCTACGTTACGAGCTTGAAAATCGTTATCCTCGCCGAAACCGTAATAGACGACTGGAACATTGGCACGAAGACCTTGCAAATGTTTGTCATCGCCACAGGCGATAATTGCTTTTTGCACTTGCATCGCCATTTCCTGGAAGGCAGCAATGACATCATTCACATCCTTAAAGTAGTCCGGATGGTCAAAATCAATATTGGTCATCAAGCAGTAATCAGGACTGTAGTTCAAGAAGTGACGACGATATTCACAAGCTTCAAAAACAAAGTATTTTGAGGCTTCCTCCCCTTTTCCAGTTCCATCGCCAATCAAGTAAGAAGTAGGAAAGGCAGAGCCAAGGACATGCGAAAGTAGACCGGTTGTTGATGTTTTTCCATGTGAACCAGTTACTGCAATGCTTGTAAAGTTTTGAATGAATGCTCCGAGAAACTTCGGGTATGGAGTCACCTCCAACCCTAACTCCATTGCGTATTTTACTTCTACATGCTCAGCACCATAGGCCGCAGAAGCAACGATTGTCTGTTCCGGCCGGATATTTGCTTCGTTAAACGAATAAAACGGTATCCCTTTTTGCTCCAACGGCTTTTGCGTAAAAAAAATTCTTTTCCACATCCGAACCTTGAATCTCATATTTCATATCATGAAGGATTTGAGCCAATGCGCTCATTCCCGACCCTTTAATTCCGATAAAATGATAAGTAGTCATAGTTGAACCTCCAAAATCCTAATCGTTAACACTGTCTTCAATTTGAATTAATCTCTTGGACAGATAGTAAAAAAAAGAGCTTCTCTAGCTTAAGCACGGGCTCTTTTTTAGCTTGCAATTGCTAGTCACCGATTCATTATAACAAAAATGAATGGAATCACAAGCTAGACCAAACTCCTGTATTCAACCACTAGTATATGTAGAATGTCGAAGAAAAGACCCTCTTAGTACTAGTTTACCTTACAACTATCATGCCCTTTTTCTTCGGAAGCTAATACAAAACCGGATGGCGTCAACAAGGCCAGCTGTAAAAAAATACGCTTCCGTATAGGATAATTGTCATAAGGGATAGATAGTAGAGTCCTATAGGAAGCGGATCATGCAAGTCCTTTATTTATGTATTTAAATTGGAGAAGGGTTATCTAGTCATCCCCATAGCCGATCTATACATTGAATAAATTGGCTCCGAAAAAAACTTTCACAGAATACACTACTCAACCCGAACCAATCTTGGATTGTCTCGGAAGCGCCGACCAGCTTTTGCCTCATGAGCGCCGTTTAGAATGACGTTATCGCCAGTAAAACCGATATTAATTTTAAGCAAGCTTCCCCCTACTCCGTAAATATCGATCGGTACGCCTTGCTTTTCGTAATCCTCAATACGTCTCGCATCGAAACCACCTGTTGCGACGATGTTGACGTGCTGGTATCCTTCCTTATCAAGGGCTTCTCTGAGAGCAAATAATAAGACTGGATTTGCTCCTCGTGGATCAAAGCTTCCCATAACTTCAGGGTTGTTACAAAAATATCGATCGACCATCGTTCTTGAGGTGTCAACGCGAACTCCCTTTAATTGGGAGCCAAAAGCTTTCGCCATCCTAAGTGAATCTGTGATTACATCATTGTTGTAATCAACGAGTGAAATCAGTTCATCGTTCGGAAACGTTTCCTGATAGGCTTCTGCGGCTTTTACGACATCTCCTTGAAAGAGCTGAATTAAGGCGTGGGGCATCGTTCCCATTCCCTGCTTCCCCCACCATTCGTTCATCGCATGTGTTGCCTGCGCCGTTGAGCCACCGATGTAAGCAGCATACCCGTCACCGGACTGCTGCGTAAAATGATCATCGCGATCGCCCATGAAAATAACCGGTTTTTGCACTCCGGAAGTACGTGCCGCTTTCACCACTTGATATACATTCGTCGCCACGGAGGTACGTCTGGCAAAAATCCCGTCAATAACCCCCTCTAAATAACCAAAGTTCTGATAAGGCCGGTCACTGTCAGCACCGTTTCAAACGGTTTAATTTTGTCACCATCAGCTAGTGAACGAATTTCGAGCTTCTCAGGGTTTTTCGCAAATGTTTTGATAAGGGCTATCACTTCATCAGTTCCACATAAAATCGCATCCTCTTTTTGAAAAAAACTGCATCGTGACAATATTATCCTGCTTGTATCGTTCGACAATTTCTCTTGTTTTCAAAAAATATACGGCAGAAAACCAGCCTTCGTTAACGCGTGAATCGAATTTGAACGTTTTATTGGTTAATCGCTTGATTTCACCTTGCATTTTAAGCTCAATCTCTTTCATTATGGCTTCTCCTTGTTTTCCTAACCTTGTTTTGTCGATGCTACATTAGATCCTTATCATCATATTAAATTTAACCATAATTGACAATAATGTCGCCTCATTTTTATTAGGAGCTTCAATGTGAGAGCAAGAGCTCGCTTGCTCTCACATTAGCCTTCTAAACAGAAAGGCTATAGCTCACCCTTCCGGATTCAGTAACGAATCAAGCTCCAATTCGTCGACCAATACTTGTCTTGGCTTACTTCCCATTGCTTCGGAAACGACTCCCTTTGCTTCCATCATATCGATTAATCGTGCTGCGCGATTATAGCCGACCCGAAAGCGACGCTGAAGGCTGGAAGCAGATGCCGATCGCTGTGCGCACACAAAATAACAGGCTTCCTCAAATAAATCATCGCCTTGTTCATATTCCTCGTTCGCCTTTTGGAGCTGAGTCGTTTCGATTAAATATTCCGGCTTTCCTTGCTTTTTGACAAAAGCGATCACATTCTCAATCTCCGCATCAGATACGAATGTCCCTTGAACCGAACCGGCTTCGGTGTCCCATTTTCGTGAAAGAGCATATCCCCCTTGCCGAGCAAACGCTCGGCCCCACTCATGTCGAGAATCGTCCGCGAATCGGTTTGAGATGACACCGAGAAGGCAATTCTTGTCGGGATGTTCGCTTTAATTAAACCGGTGATTACGTCGACTGAAGGTCGCTGAGTAGCAAGAAGCAAGTGAATTCCGCATGCCCGCGCCTTCTGGGCGATACGGCAAATGGAATCCTCTACATCCTGAGGTGAGACCATCATTAAATCGGCTAGTTCATCAATTACTACGAGCACAAAAGGCAGTGCAGGCTTTGTCTTTGAGTCGGAGTAGAGTTCATTATAGCGGACGATATCGCGAACTCCCTGTTGACTAAAGAGCTCATAGCGACGTTCCATTTCAGCCACAACCCACTTGAGTGCCGCCGTAGCCTGCTTCGGGTCGGTAACAACCGGAGTTACAAGGTGTGGCAAATCATGATACGGTGCCAATTCAACCATTTTCGGATCGATGAGCAGCAGCTTAACTTCATCAGGACTCGCTTTATAGAGCAAGCTAATTAAAATCGAATTAATACATACACTTTTTCCTGAACCAGTAGCACCGGCGACTAAACCGTGCGGCATTTTCTTTAAATCGGTAACGATAGGCTGCCCTGAAATATCAAGTCCTAGTGCCACTGTTAAAGGAGAATCGGGCTGAATAAACCGATCCCTCCTTAAAATCTCTCGTAAGAAAACAGGTGTCGCCGTTCGATTTGGCACCTCGATTCCGATAGTATTCTTGCCGGGGATTGGTGCTTCGATTCGAATATCCTTTGCTGCCAATGCCAGCTTAATATCGTCCGTTAATCCGGTGATTTTGTTTACCTTCACCCCTCGTGCCGGTTGAATTTCGAAACGAGTTACGGACGGGCCCTTCGTCACATGAACAACTTTTGCGTCTACGTGGAAGCTTTGCAATGTTTCTTCAAGCATTGTCGCCTGATCATTGAGCCAGCTAGAATCATCCTCCGTCTGCATTTGCGGATAGCGTAAGAGCTGAATGCCCGGCTTTTGGTAGTCCGATCGTTCCTGCTTTACTATATTTTGCTTTTTCATTTTTTGTCGGTCTTCTGGAAGCATCATAACATTAAACGGTACTTCGGATGCTTGACTCGTCTTACTTTTCTTCTCTATCCTCCGCTGCTTAAGCTGCTCGACATGCCGACGGTTTTTCGGCAGCGCCGTTTTCTCCGTCGTCGCCGCCGCTTCTATTTTAGCATCGTCTTGCTGTTGCTCGCCGACGGCCTCCCCTTCCTGTGTTGCGCCCGCTTTTCTCGCACGCTCTGACGGCTCCTCGACTCGGGGCTGCTCGTCAACTGCTTCCACTTCCTGTGGCGCGCTCGCTCGTCTCACACGCTCTGACGGCCCCTCAACTCGGGGCTGCTCGTCAACAGCCTTTACTTCTTGTGGTGCGCTTACTCGGCGCTCAACTGAACGGAAGCTCCTTTCCCTGTTTTCTTTTTTTTAATAGAATAGTGTTGTTAGTTTGCGTATTGTCTATCTGCTTATGTTCGTTCAGTTGGACATTACTTTGATTTTGTTCAGCATGTATGATGGGGTCTTTGACGACTTGCTTCTGCTGAGCAGGCATCGTCGTTCGCTCATTCAATTGCTGGGGAATGTCCTTTTCGTGTGGTTGGACTGGAGTCCTCTTGTGCAGAAATAGAATTTCTTGTTCGAGCGAGCTCGTTGTGTGACTAGAGCCATGGATAGACTCTTCCGTTCGATTACTATGCTCACTGTCTTCTTGTCCTGACGCATTGATTTCTTTTTGCTGTCGGAACCATGAACAGGTGACGGAATGGAGGTCGGTTTAAATTGACTATTCGAAAACAACTGTTCATGGGTTGGCCGCTCTTCAGTTTGCACTTTGTTTTGTTCTTGATTTTGTTCTATATTTTGTTCTTGGTTTTGCTCTATGTTTTGCTCTTTTTTTTGCGTTGTTCTAACGCGTACCGGTCTTTTTTTTTGCTTCTGACATCTGATCTTCTATGACTGGAAAACGAAACTTTCCCGGTTTCGCATATTGATAGGTGACTTTTGCCTCGACTGGACGATCATCCGCTTCCAAAAAAACCATATGAGCGTTTCTCACTGTTAACTTCCGAACGTTCCTGTTCTTCCGGTCTTTCCTCACCAAAAAAGAGCTGCTGCATCCGCTTCACCCATTCTTGAAACGTACCCATCTTGTTCACTCACTTTCTATATAACTCTGTTCAAAAGGAGGATTCTTAGCCTTCATTACTCGAAACCGTACCGGACCCATTCGAATACAATGGAAATGCAGCCTAGTGCTGGTAAAGCAATACGAAAAGCTATCATTAGCGGACCTTCCGAACAACAATTTAAGCTTGAGTAGAAAGAACCACTAGTAAACTAGTGGTTCTTTAGCATTGTTTTCCTTCCTTTATTGAAAAAGGCTCCCCAATGCTGTACCCCTTGTCAAGGACGAGAATCCCTTTTTCTTTTGGAGCATTTGGTAAGTGTAATTCCTGTGCTGAACAAATCATTCCTGCTGATTCTACTCCCCGTAGCAGCTTTTTTTTATGAGCAGTCCGCTCGGCATAACTGCGCCAACTTTGGCGACAACAACTGTTTGTCCTGCTTCGACATTCGGCGCACCACAAACTATTTGAAGAGTTTCCTCGCCAACGTTGACCTTACAAATACTGAGCTTATCGGCATTCGGATGCTTTTCCTTGTGCTCTACAAAGCCGACGACAAAAGGCGTGTGGCCTTCAAAGGATAATTCATGAGAAAAATCATTTTCCTGTAACGCTCGTTCAATGATTGCTTGCAGCTCTTGTTTCAGTTCAAGTGGACCCCGTTCGTTAATGGCTCCATACGTAGAGATATTGAAAATATTATAGCCGGTCGTTTCGCCGTTCTCACTATCGAAAATCCGGGCAACGTCTCCCTTCTTTTCGACGGCTCTTTTTGCCGGTTCTATATCGTGTAAGGTGATTATTAACGTATCACCGATACCTTCTAAATTGTAAAATACATTCATTATTCATTCTCCTTATTCGTCACCGTTTGACAAAATTTCAGCTCCTATTATACCATACTTTATAATTCTCAGGAGGACGGTCCTCTTGGTTTTTTGTGCCAAAATAAAGGTCGTTCCAGCTTGCCGTCTTGATAGAGGAACGACAGCGCCGTAACCGGAACCCTCCCCTGCCCAAAAAATTGTAACGCCATTTGTGCTAAAACATCATAGCCGCTATCGTTAACAATGTCGGCAAAAATCAATACATCTTGATGCGGTATAGCAACAGCAAGTTGTCCATTCACTTTTTCGTTCATTTTTTCTATAAGTGATTGATCGAGAACTCGGCTGGCGTCATAGCCATCCTTCGCCCTGAGAAAGTAAAAGGAATTTCCTGCGACGACATCTTCCTTTAACGGCTGCGGAAGCGAGCGTACATTAAACAGCGCGATTTCCTTTACTCTTTTTTTTGTTAAAGAAGACGACTCAAGATGCTTTTTATTTAACAATGTATAAGATTCTCCCAAGTCAAGAGCATAATAAACTCTCGTTTCGGCCGTATGTTCATCATAAAGGAGCTCGATTCCTTCCTTCGTTTCAGTAGGAAATGATGTCGCACGAATGACCGGAAAGATCCGTTTCTCATTGCCTGATAAGTCTGCCTCCTGCTTCATCGCTGCTAAGCCCACTTCCACATAACGAAGAGCCTCATCGATCGAATCGAATTCTTTACGCTCCCATTTGGCCAATAATGGTTTGAGTGCCAATGTAACGCCTTTATTAGTCGTTTGATCCTCTATTCGTAACGTCGATTCTTTATGATTGTAAGAAATGTCCCAGCCGTCTCTGGCTAGCTTTTTCTCGATTTGCTTGCGGAATTCACGCATTTCCATATGATCCACTCCTTGTCCCTTTAGTTTAACACGATTACTCCAGGCCGACAAAGCGGTTGGCATGGTTAACGTTTACCGCAACACGCTTCAAGGCTATTGTCAATTATTCGTCAGCGGAGTTCTCCTTTCAGTTAATCGAACTAAGGCAACGTCCCTTACTCGTTTTCACTTTACTGGCTAGGGCTCAGGATAAAAAAGCCAAGTAACTGCTTTACTTGGCGACAGGGCAATCTTTATCATCGTTTTCGCATAAAAGGTTGACGTTCGTCTCCCTCATAAGCGTTTGTTAACAGATCATCGTCTGTTTCACACATCCTGTCGTGGCGCATACGCACGGCAGGATATTCATAAATTTAGCCTTAATAATCGTACTAGGCGATTCCTTAGTGTACTGTTTTACGAAAAGATAAAGGAGCTGCCCATCGGCCATA